>JAYRVL010000486.1:0-4420 GCA_041918575.1 Anaerolineae bacterium
CCAAATGTACCCGGAATCGAGGCTTCAGCCGGTCTGCCACAGGGTTCTCAAGTGCCCAATAACCGGCAAAAGCCTCCGTTCCAGATGCCTTCAGCGACCACATTTGGAATTCCTGGTGTGGTTGCGTTGCTTGGTTGTCACGAATCAGAGCAGAGGAAAGACTTCTCGATGCCGCCGGAAACGTTGAGTCAGTTCTGGTTGGAGAATGCACAACGCTACCGCGGTAGCGGCAAGATCGCTGTGCGCCAAAAGCACCTGGGAATCTGGCAGGCGTACACCTGGGAGCAGGAATACGCGCAGGTGAGCGCGTTCAGTCTCGGCCTGATCGAGCTAGGCCTGCAGCCCGGCGATCGCGTGGCCATCATCGGCGACAACGACCGCGAATACCTTTGGGGCGCGCTGGCAATCATGGCCGCCGGCGCGGCCGTCGTCGGCATCTTCACCGATGTCACCCCACGCGAAGTCGAGTACATCGTCACCCATGCGGATGCTGCCTTCGTCCTGGCCGGAGACCAGGAACAGTGCGACAAGCTGTTGGAGATCAAATCCAACCTGCCTTTGGTGCAACGCGTCATCTATTGGGACGATCGCGGCCTCTGGGCCTATCACGACCCCTGGCTGATGTCTTTTCGCGCGGTGCAGGAACTGGGACAGCAGGCCGCCGCGCAGGATCCGGGGCGCTTCGATGGCCGAGTTGCATTGGGCGCCAAGGACGATGCGGCCATGTTCTGTTACACCTCCGGCACCACCGGCCTGCCCAAGGGCGCCATGCTCAGCCACGACAATTTCATCTACGCAGTGACCGCGTTTGGCGAGGTGGACCGCCGTCGCGACACCGACAACTACGTCTCCTTCATTCCAATGGCCTGGATTGGCGGCGCCGCGCTCGATATCGCCCCCCACACCGTGGATGGGGTGGTCCTCAACTTCGCCGAAGGGCCGGCCACCGTACAGCAGAATATCCGTGAAATCTCGCCAGATGCCTTGCTCTACAACTCGCGCCTGTGGGAAAACCTGGTCGCCACGATCCGCGCGCGCATGTTGGACAGCGGCCCGCTCAACCGCCTGCTCTACCGGCTGTTCTTGCCGGTCGGCTACAAAATGGCCGATTATCAACTGCGCAAACAGCCGGCGCCGTTTCTCTGGCGCCTGCTCTACCAAGTGGGCAACCTGGCCTTCTTTCACCCCTTGCGCAGCCAGTTTGGCCTGCACAAGGCGCGCACCGCCTACACGGCCGGCGCCGCGCTCAGCCCTGATGTGATGCGCTTCTTCCAGGCCCTGGGGCTGCCTTTGCAGCAAATCTATGGTTCCACTGAAATCACGGGCGGCGCGGTCACGCACCGCCACGGCGATATCAAGTTCGAATCACTGGGCGCCCCTTTGGCCGGCTCGGCCATGCGCATCGCGCCCACCGGCGAAATCCTCCTGGCCGGACCCGGCCTCTTCCTGGGCTATCACAAGGACCCACAGGCCACGGCGGCCGCTATCGAGGTGGATGACCAGGGCGTGCGCTGGTTCCACACCGGCGACGCCGGTCACATTGATGACGATGGTCATCTCATCTACCTGGATCGCGTCAAGGACATGATCGAGCTGGCCAGCGGTGATCGCTATTCCCCGCAGTACATCGAAGGCCGGCTCAAGTTCAGCCCCTACATCAGCCATGCCCTGACGCTCGGCGGACCGCAGCAGGGCTTCGTAGCAGCCCTCATCACGATTGATTTCGACAATGTAGGCCGTTGGGCCGAGAAGCGCGGCCTGGCCTTCACCACCTACACCGATCTGGCGCAGAAGTCGGAGGTGTATGAACTGATCCGCCAGGACGTGGCCGAGGTCAACCGCACCCTACCCATGTCCGCACGCGTGCGCAAGTTCGTGCTGATGCACAAGGAGTTCGACGCCGACGAGGGTGAAATGACCCGCACACGCAAACTGCGCCGCGCCTTTCTTGCCGAACGTTACGCCGACATCATTACGGCCATCTACGCTGGCTCGGCCGCGGCCCACGTCAGCGCCACCGTCACCTATCGCGATGGACGTGAGAGCGTCATCGCCACGACGCTGCGCATCGAGGCGCCATGAATACGACACTGCAACCTATGGCCGCCGGCGGCGCCGGCCGCGTCGCACCAGGCGAAGAGAGGCGCCTATCATGAACTGGCATCTGTTACCACAATTCGCCGTCACTGGCCTTCTGGCCGGCGGCCCAATCGCCTTGATGGCGCTGGGATTGGTATTGATTTTCAAGTCCTCCTACATCTTCAACTTCGCCCAGGGCCAACTGCTGCTCATGGGCACGCTGGTCACCTGGTGGATGACCGTCGAACTGGGCCTGCCGCTCTGGCTTGCCATCGCGCTCGCCCTGCTCCTATCGGCCTTCTTCGGCCTGGCCATCGAGCGCCTGGCCCTGCGCCCCATGACCGGGCAACCGCTGCTCTCCATCATCCTGATGACCTTGGGACTCAGCCAGGTTCTACAAGGCCTCGCCCTGCTGCTGTTCGGCGGCGTCCAGCGCAATTTTCCTCAGATCTTTTCTGCAGCCAACCCCTACAAAATCATCACCCCCTTCATGTTCAACGACAAACCGATCATTGTCATCCTCAAGCAAAATCTGGTGTGGTCGTTCGTCATTGCCATCCTCGGCGTCGTCGTGATCGGCGCCTTCTTCCGCTTCACGCGCACCGGCCTGGCCATGCGCGGCACATCAGAAGATCATGAACTGGCGCAGAGCATCGGCCTGCGCATCCATCGCATCTTTGGCATTTCATGGGCGTTGGCCGGGGTGGTTGCAACGACAGGAGGCATTCTGCTCGCAACGTCCAGCGGCCTGGATTTGAGTCTCTCCATCGTCGTCCTGGCCGCGTTTCCGGCCGTGCTGTTGGGCGGCCTGGAATCCATCCCGGGCGCCATCGTTGGCGGCTTGCTCATCGGCCTGGCGCAGGGCCTGGTGGCTGTTTCACAGGTGCAGTTGATCCGCAACGCCGCGGAGATCATGCCCTATGTCGTCCTCATGGTGGTCCTCCTGCTGCGCCCTGAAGGCCTCTTGGGTCAGAAACGAATCGAGAGGATTTAACGAATGGCGGTCTTGCGTCCAGCCGGCGAGTTCGATGAAAGCTACGCGTATGACATGGCAACCCTGCGTCGGCCCTGGCAGTGGGGCCTGCTTGGCCTGTTCATCCTGGCCCTCTACACGCTTCCTCTGTACGCCAGCTCCAGCGTTGTCTCCCTGGTCAACCGCATCGGCATCACCATCATTGCGGTCCAGGGGTTGAACCTGCTCACCGGCTACACCGGCCAGATCTCCCTGGGCCAGGCCGCCTTCATGACTACGGGCGGCTACATCTCCGCGCTGCTGGTCAACAACCTGGGCTGGTCCTTCTTCCTGGCTTTGCCCGCCGCGGCGGTGGGCGCCGGCCTGGTCGGTCTCCTCTTCGGCCTGCCCTCGTTGCGGGTCAAGGGCTTCTACCTGGTCATGGCCACCCTGGCCGCGCAGTTCATCATTCCCTGGTTCACGCGCAACGCCTTTCCCGCGCTGCTCAACGGCGCGCAGGGCATCAATGTGAGCGTGCCAGAACTGTTCGGCTACCAGTTCAACGAGGCCAGTCGCTACCTGGCCCTCACCCTGACCGTCCTGATCATCACCACCGTGGTGGCCCACAACGTCGCCCGTTCGCGCCTGGGGCGCGCCTTCGTCTCCATCCGCGATCATGACCTGGCCGCGGAGCTGCTGGGGGTCAACCTCTTCACCTACAAACTCCAGGCCTTCTTCCTGGCCGCGGTCTACGCGGGCATCGCCGGCGCCCTCTCGGCCCATCAACTGCGGCACATCAACTCCGAAACCTTCAACCTCACCGATTCTATCTTCCTGATGGGGATGTTGGTCGTCGGCGGTCTCGGCGCCAGCCTGGGCCCCATCCTCGGCGCCATGTTGGTCGAGCTGTTGATCGAGGCCGCCACGCTGTTGGGGCCGATTTACGTCGGCCTGTTCCCCGGCAGCCCGATCGGCGCCGTGCAGGCCATGCGCCCCCTCTTCTTTGGCGGCGCCCTGATGTTCTTCTTGATCTTCGAGCCCCGTGGCCTTTCCCACCGCTGGCAGCTACTCAAAGCCGCCTGGCGACTGCGGCCATTCTCACATTAGCGCCCTGTTGCGGCCCATGAAGGAGGTGACCTGCTGAATCAATCTGAAGTGATCTCGAACGCCTTGTCTTGGCAACCCCACAGCACGCTCGCGTGCCCTGTATGACATGAAGGAGAAGAGATACCATGCGTAGACATCTGTTGGCCCTGATCTTGCTGGCGGCTCTGTTGACCGCTTGCGCGCCGCAAGCCACGCCGCCGCCCCCCACCGCAACGCCCGTTCCACCTACCGCGACGCCGGTTCCGCCCACCGCGACGCCGGTCCCGCCCACACCCACGCCGC
>JAYRVL010000487.1:0-5381 GCA_041918575.1 Anaerolineae bacterium
GGAACTCAAGCGGCGGCAGGGCATCGGCCGGGTGCTGATTGTCGCGCCGGCCGCGCTGACAACCCAGTGGCGCCGCGAATTGCTGATTAAGTTCGGCGAGGATTTCACCATCGTTTCCAGGGAATATCTCGACCACGAACGCCTGGATAGCCTGGATGTCTGGCGTGAGACCAATTTTGCGCTTACGTCGGTTGCGTATGCGCGGCAGAAAAACATCCGCCGCGCGTTGGAAGCGATGTCGAGAAAGTCGTGGCGGAGGTGCTCGGCCCATCTGGGCTGTTCAACGTCAACTTGTATGGCTTCTACGATAACCGGATCAAAGAACCCGGTGACGTGGCCGACGATGCCCGCCTGCAGTTGGTAGCCCTGTCCCCGCGCGTCACCCTGAGCCAGGGTAAACCGACCGGCAAAGCCGGGGATAGCATCCGTGAAATCGGCAACAACTACGGCAAAAAGCACCGCATGAACCGTAATCGGGTGCTGTTCATGGCGCCCGACTCGGCGCACATCGCCAATGCCGTGAGTCGCGCCAGCGATTGGTTGGCCGCCGAGCGTGTCATGGAAAACATCGGACTCATGGGCCGCTTCTCTGAATCTCAGCGCGACACGATCAAGGACAAGCGGACCGGTGCAGCCAACGACACCAGAGACCACGTGCGCAAGGCATACAACACCATTCTTCTGCCGACCGGCGGCCTGGAACGCGAACTCTTTGAACTCAGTTACGTACCGCCGAACAAGACTGTGCTCCAACAAGCCGAAGATGACCTGTTAAGCAAGGGCAAACTGCACCGCCAGTTCAACCCGGATTTGTTCGCGAGCCGCTGGGAGAGCCTGTGGCTGAAAACAGCCACCGTCATCACCACCGAAGACCTGTGGGACAAATTCGCCCGCCGCGAAGACGCGCCCATCCTGACTTCGGTCCATGTGCTGCAAGAAACCATCCGCCAGGGCGTAGAGCGAGAATTATTTGGCTATGGTCTGTTGCTGGATGCCGACCAGGACAAGCTCAAGGCCGCGTCCTATGCACGCGGCAAGGTCTATTTTGGTGAGTTCGACGCCGTGGAAATGCGGGAAGTGGAGATCAGCCAGCGTGCCGTGCTGCTGCGCGCCGCGCAGGTGCAGGCGCAATTTCCGGCCATCAGCCCCGAAGAAGTGGGGATGGTATTTCACGGTGAGCGTCAGACGGTCGAAATGGCTTTCGGAGATGCCCGCCGGTCGGCCGCGATTCAGGGCATGGTGTACAAAGGGGCTTTCTTCGAAGCCGTTTGCGCCGGCGTCAAGGCCGGATTGTTTGGGTACACGTCAGCGCCCAATGTGCCCGTCTTGCGCGGCCCGGACGCCGACATTGCTTCCCATGACATCCGCTTCTCCGGCTGGTTGATTGGCGAAAACGTTCCGCTTCCCGTTACTGCAGATGAAATCGCCCGCCTGATGCCCGCCGATGGGCGCATTGCCGTGGAAACCCTATTTCAGAATGCCGTCAACCAATATGGCACTGAACGCGTCAATGAGCAAGCCTTGACCAGCGCCATCCAACGCTGCATCCGCGAACAGCGCTTTGGTTTTGCGCCGACTGCAACCGCCTCCGTGGCCTTCGACCTGAGAGAGTTCAGCCTGCGAGGCTTCCTCGGCCAACCCGCAGCTCTTCCCCCCGGCACCCGCGTCATCCGCTTCCAGGGTGCCGTCACGCCCATCGAACTAGCCAGCATCCTGCAAACCGCGACTGCGTTGAGTAGGCTAGGCCAGTCACAACTGCACCTGGCCTTGAAGCTGGAACTCACAGGAGAGATCAACGGCCACTCGGTGACTGTGTCGCTCACCCAGTTGAAGCAGCGCGCCGCGACCCTCAGAATCGAGGATAGTGAAGGATAAGATGCTTTCGATCCAGGGGCCGCGGCCTGTACCCGTGGCTCACCGGCGCGGCAAGCTGGTATCTGCTGACGCTGCTGAATGAGGTGTTTGGCGTGCAGGGCGAGTTGGGCGACCTGGCGCTGGCGCCGAAGCTGGTCGCGGCGCAGTTCGATGAGCGGGGCCAGGCGTCTGTCAGCACGCAGTTTGCGGCGCGCCAGATCGAAATCGTCTACCACAACCCGCGCCGGCTTGAGTTCGGCGCGTATGCGATTCGACGGATTGCCGCGGATGGCGTTGCACTGGTCGCATCTTGGTGTAACACGAGCACCCTGAAATCGTCATAACCTCGTACTGTGCGGCCAGCTTTATGCAACCCCCAATCGCTGCGCCGCCACAGGCGGACGCGTCGCCAGATTCACAATTCTACCCAAGGGAGACTTACCACATCACATGAAGCATTATCCTTCGACCTTGCGCCGCGGCGTCATCACGCCAAGCCTGCTGCTGGCGCTCTGCCTGGTTTGGGTCATCATGCCGCTGGCCGCGGCCCAGGACGCGCCGGCTGCCGCGTTCACCGTCAACTCGACCAACGATGTCAACGACGGCGCCTGTAACGCCGCCCACTGCTCGCTGCGGGAAGCGATCAACGCAGCGAATGCGGCCGCCGGGTCTGACACCATCGCGTTCAACATCGCCGGCGCGGGCGTCAAGACCATCAGCCCGACCAGCGCGCTGCCCGCCATCACCGGTCCGACGATCGTGGACGGATTGACGCAGCCCGGCGCAACCTGCGCAGCCTGGTCGCCGACGCTGCTGATCGTGCTGAACGGCGCGATGGCAGGGTCGGCCGCCCCCGGCCTGCAGGTGGCGGCGGGCGCCAGCACGGTACGCGGGTTGGTCGTCAACGGCTGGTGGGACGACTACGGCATCACCATTGACGGCACGGGCAACCGAGTGGAGTGCTCGTTCGTGGGCACGAATGCGTCCGGAACGGCCGCCGTGCCCAACGCCGTCGGTGTGGGCATCCTTGGCGGCGACAGCAACAACATCGGGGGCAACATGGCCGGCACGCGCAACCTGATCTCCGGCAACGCCGGCGATGGCGTGTTTCTGACCAACGGCGTCTCCAACAACGCCGTCTACGGCAACTACATCGGCGTTGATGTCAGCGGCGCCCTCGACCTGGGCAACGGCAACAGCGGCGTCGCCTTCTCCAACGCCAGCAACAACTCGGTCGGCTTGCCCAATCCGGCCTCGCGCAACGTCATCGCCGGCAACAACAACACCGGCATCGTGTTCTACAACGGCTCCAACAACAACTCGGTGGTAGCCAACTACATCGGCCTCAATGCCGCGGGCACAGCCGCGCTGCCCAACAACGTGGCCGGCGTGTCCATCAACAACGGCGCGGGCAACATCATTGGCGACAGCAGCGCCCCGGCGCGCAACATTATCTCGGGCAACGCGAACCAGGGCGTGCTCATCTTCGGGCCATCGTCGGGCAATTTCGTGCGGGGCAACACCATCGGCCTGGACCCGGCCGGCGCCGTGGCCATTCCCAACCAGGGGTCCGGGGTTCGCCTGGCCAGCGGCGCCACGCTCAACGTGATCGGCGGCAGCGTGGATGCGGCGCGCAACGTCATCTCCGGCAACGAGAACGAAGGCGTGCTGATCCATGAGGCCGGCACGGACAACAACACGGTCGAGCGCAACTACATCGGCGTCGCCGCCGATGGAGTCACGGCGCGGCCCAACGCCACCCTGGGCGTCGCCCTGGTCACCGCGGCGAGCAACCAGGTGCTCGACAACGTCATCTCCGGCAACCTGTCCGGCGGCGTCGCGATCTCCGCGGCTGGCGCGGACAACAACGTTCTCCAGGGCAACAAGATCGGCGTCGGCGCCGATGGCGTGACTCCAGTGGGCAACGGCGCCACCCCCATCGAGGGTGGCGGCGGTCCTGGCGTCAGCATCTACCAGGGCAACGGCAACCAGGTAGGCGGCCTCGCGGCCGGCGATGCCAACATCGTCGCCTACAACGGCGGCAACGGCCTGCAGGTCCAGGAGGGCGTCGGCAACCGGATTCGGGGCAACTCGATCCACAGCAACGGCGCGCTGGGCATTGACCTGGACTACGATGGCGTCACCCCCAACGACCCGCTGGACCCGGACACGGGCGGCAATCTGCTGCAGAACTTCCCGACGCTGACCAGCGCCTCGGTCGGCGGCGGCGTCAGCGTGGCCGGCACGATCAACACCACGCCCAGCACCGCCATCAAGATTGACGTCTACGGCAACTCGACGTGCGATCCCTCCGGCAACGGCGAGGGCGCGACGCACCTGGGCGAGATCGCCATCACGACCAACGGCAGCGGCGACGGGCCGTTTGCGGCGCTGTTCCCGGTATCGCCGGGCGGCTTTTGGCTGACCGCCACCGCCACCGACCCGGCCGGCAACACCTCGGAGTTTGGCCCCTGTCGCGCCCTGGGCTGTTACCTGGACTTCAACAGCAACGGCCGCGTGGACGTGCAGGACATCATGCAGGTGGCCGCGCGCTGGAACAACCCCGGCGCGTACAACGCCACCTACGACGTGGCCCCGCCCTTCGGCAGCCCGCTGGACATCTTCGACATCATCGCCGTGGCCGAGCAGTGGAACTCGCTATGTCCGACTTTCGAGGGATGAGCCAGCAAGGCAGGGCCATGAAAATCACAGCGCTCTGGCTGATGCTGGCAACGGCGCTGGCCGGCTGCACCCAGGTCACGCCGGCCAGCCGTGACGTGGCGACGCCGACCGAGCCGCTGACGCTGGCTGTGGGGGACACGGCTGCCCTGGGCGACGCCACCCTGCGTTTCGTCGGCGTCACCGAGGACTCGCGCTGCCCCAGCCAGGTGTCCTGCGCGTGGATCGGCCGCGGCGTCTTGCAGTTCCAGGTAGAATTGGAAACTGCGGACGGTCAGGCCGGCGACTTCCAACTGAGCACTATGCACAGCCCGGCCAAGACCACGCAAGCCGTCGAAGCCGGCCGCGTGTTCGAGCTGCAGACGCTGGAGCCGTATCCGGTCTGGCCGGACAAGGCCATTGCCCAGCAGGATTATCGGGCGACCGTTGCCGTCTCGCCCCTGGCCACGGCCGACTGCCCGCTGCGCAAGGACGATCCCAACGGCTACCTGACGCTCATCTGCCGCCACGTGCGCCAGCAGGGCATCGGCGTCAAACCCGCGGACCCGGCCCGCTATGACATTACGGAAAGCCATGAGCGCACGCAGAACGGCCGCGCCGTCGTCTGGCTCCGCCTGAACTGCTGCGGCATGGGCGACATTGCGGTCATCGATGTCGCGACCGGCGAAGTCCTGTCGTTTCAAGCCGGCGCGTATTGAAGTAAAATCGTAACTGCTCACCCTGCAGGCCGATTTGGACAGGATGAACAGGATGTACAGGATTCTTGCTCTGTGGTGTGCAAAACTATCGGCACGAGAGTTCGAATATCCTGTCAATCCTGTGAATCCTGTCTGAATTCCAGGCAGACC
>JAYRVL010000488.1:0-4061 GCA_041918575.1 Anaerolineae bacterium
AATTACAGTTAGGGAATTACAGTTAGGGAATTACAGTTAGGGAATTACAGTTAGGGAATTACAGTTAGGGAATTACAGTTAGGGAATTACAGTTAGGGAATTACAGAAGGAAAACGCGATGAATCAAACTCACTCGACGCCCACGCCGGGCTTGCGCAGCTTGCCCCGCAACGTGTGGGCGGTCAGCATCACCAGTTTCCTGACCGACGTTTCCAGCGAGATGGTCATCACGCTGCTGCCGCTCTTCCTTTCCAACGTGCTGGGCGTCAAAACCAACATCATTGGCCTGATCGAAGGGGTGGCCGAAGCCACAGCCAGCCTGCTCAAACTCTTTTCCGGCTGGCTTTCCGACCGTCTGCGCACGCGCAAGTGGCTGGCAGTGGCCGGTTACGCCATCTCGGCTCTCTCCAAACCTTTCTTCTATGTCGCGACCGGCTGGGGCGCAGTGGCCGGCGCACGCTGGGCCGACCGGGTTGGCAAAGGGGTGCGCACCGCGCCGCGCGATGCCCTGGTGGCCGATTCCGTCACCCCCGACCAACGCGGCCTGGCCTTTGGCTTTCACCGCGCCGCCGACACGGCCGGCGCCGTCCTGGGACTCACCATCGCGCTGCTCGTGGTCTGGCTGGCGCAGGCCGGCGGCGTCAGTTTGACGGCCGCTGCCTTCCGCACCCTGGTGCTCATCAGCCTGATCCCGGCCGGCCTGGCGGTGATCACCCTGGCCATTGGCGCGGCGGATGTCCCGATCAAAGGCGCGGCACAGGCGCCTGCGCTCGGCTTCAAGGGGCTGGGCCGTCCCTTTTTGCTCTTCATGCTCATCGTCGGCATCTTCGACCTGGGCAACTCCTCGGACGCTTTTCTCCTGCTGCGCGCGCAAGAGCGCGGCCTCAGCGTCATCGGCGTGCTCGGCATGCTCATCACCTTCAACCTGATCTACACTCTGGTCTCTGCCCCGGCCGGCGCCCTGTCCGACCGCATCGGCCGGCGGCGTCTGCTCATCGGCGGCTGGCTGATTTACGCGCTGATCTACCTGGGCTTTGGGCTGGCGCAGACGGGCTGGCATATTTGGGTGCTGTATGCCATCTACGGCTTCTACTACGGCTTGACCTACGGGACCGCCAAGGCCCTGGTGGCCGACCTGGCGCCTTCCCATCGACGCGGCGCCGCGTTTGGCGCCTACAGCGCAGTGCTCGGCATCCTGGATCTTCCGGCCTCGCTCATCGCCGGCATCCTTTGGCAAGGCGTCGGCTCCTGGGCCGGATTCGGCCCGTCCGCTCCCTTCCTCTTCGGCGCGGCCATGGCTCTGATCGCCGCGCTCGCCATGATATTTTTCTTTCCCAGTCCACAGCAGATCAGAACGGCCTGAAAACGATCGGCGTCAGCCCGTGTTGATCTGTGCCCATGAATTCACGGACCAACGCGGATGGACACGGACAGGAATTCCAAATGTGACCGAAATCGAGGCTTCAGCCGGTGCAGTTTGCGGCTTTGTTGGCTAAGAAACCGGCTGAAGCCTCCAATCCAGGCCCGATCAACGCCTACATTTGACCTTGTTTCGACCTTGTTTCGACCTTGTTTCGACCTTGTTTTGACCTTGTTTTGACCTTATTTGGAATTCCTGCATGTTGACAGGTCGCGGGCAGGCGAGTAAAATCAAGTGTAGGATCGCCCCCGGTTGCACTCGATGAGGAGATGCTATGACACGTGATGATGCCCGCCTGCGGCGGCTGCTTGAGACAGAACACAAGCGCCTGCAGGAGGAAATTGCCCACTACCAAGTTCAGGCGCGCAACCATAACCCGGGCTTGGGCAACCACATGGCCGACGATGCCACGGAAGCGTTCGAGCAGGCCACCGCGTTGACGATGAACGAAGCGCATAAACGTGCCTTGGAGGACGTAAATCGCGCCCTGTCGCGCATGCAGGCCGGCACTTACGGCTATTGCGAGCGCTGCGGTGAGCCAATTGACTTCGCCCGCCTCAAGGCCATCCCCTCCGCCATGCTCTGCCTGCGCTGTCAGGTGCGCGCCGAGCAATGACGATGGGCGATGCGTTCGATAACGAACCTAAACCCATTTTCTTGACTGTGGGCCGCAGCGGCGAGCGCCTGGACAAATGGCTTGCCGCCGCTCTGCCAGACCAATCGCGCGCCGCGATTCAGCGTTGGATCGAAGAGGGCCGTGTGATGATTGCCGGCAACGTGGCCAAGGCCAGCTATCGCGTGCAATCCCATGACGGCATCCTGGTTGACGTCCCCTCGACCGCGCCTGCCGCCCTGAAACCGGAAAACATCCCGTTGGCTGTGGTGTACGAAGATGCCGACCTGCTCCTGGTGGACAAACCGGCCGGCATGGTGGTTCACCCGGCGCCGGGCCACGCGGACGGCACCCTGGTCAATGCCGTTCTCTTTCACGCTCCGGACCTTGCCGGCATCGGCGGCGAACTGCGCCCGGGCATCGTCCATCGCCTGGACAAAGACACCTCTGGCCTGATCCTCGTCGCCAAGAACGACAAAGCGCTGCGCGATCTACAGCGCCAGTTCCATGACCGCCTGATCCACAAAGTCTACCTGGCGCTGCTCGACGGCGTTCTCACCCCACGGCAGGGCGTCATCGAAGCGCCCATTGGCCGTGATCCCCGCAATCGCCAGCGCATGGCGGTCATCAGCGGCCAGGAGAGCAAACAGGCGCGGCCGGCCGTCACCCATTATCGGGTACGCGCCTATTACGACGGCTTCACCCTGGTGGAGGCCGAACCGCATACCGGTCGCACTCATCAGATTCGGGTGCATTTTCAGTTCATCGGTTTTCCATTGGTTGGAGATCCCACCTACGGCCACCGCAAACCGCGCCTGGCCTGCCCACGCCATTTTCTTCACGCCCACACCCTCGGTTTTCGGCGGCCGTCTGACGGCGCCTTCATCGAGTTCGTCTCCCCACTGCCGGCTGATCTGCAGGCCGTGCTCGACGCGCTGACCCCATGACCCACTCCGCTGCGCAGTCGGTGGCGCGAACGTGGATCTGACTTCGACCGCCGCCGAACCGCCGGCCGCGCGCGCGCGCGACGCCTTCCGTGTCTTTCTTGTCTTCCTCAAACTGGGCTTGACCGCGTTTGGCGGCCCGGCCGCACACATCGGCCTGTTTCACGACGAGATCGTGCGCCGCCGCCGCTGGCTGAGCGATCAGGAGTTTCTCGATCTGCTCGGCGCCACCAACCTGATCCCGGGTCCCAATTCAACCGAAATGGCGATCCATGTGGGGCGCTTGCGCGCAGGCTGGCCGGGGCTGATTGCGGGCGGGGTGGGGTTCATCCTGCCGGCCATGCTGCTGGTGATGGCGCTGGCCGCGGCCTACGTTCGTTTCGGCGCCACGCCCCAGGTCAACTGGCTCCTGCTGGGCATCAAACCGGTCATCATCGCCATCATCGCGCAGGCGCTGCTTACCCTGGGCCAAAAGGCGCTGCGCAGCCGCCTGACGATGGCCGCGGCCGGATCGGCGCTGGCGCTGGCGCTGCTGGGCGTCAACGAACTTACGCTTCTCTTTGGCGCCACCCTGGCCGTTATGCTGCTGCGCAACTGGCGCTGGTGGCCGCGCGCCGCCGCGTTCGTCCTGCCCTGGGGCGTCAGTTGGTCCGTCGCGGCCGGCGCAGCGCCGTTCACGCTGGCGCGCCTCTTTCTCACCTTCCTCAAGATCGGTTCGGTGCTCTATGGCAGCGGCTATGTGCTTTTCGCCTTCGTGCGTGCTGATTTCGTGCTGCGCCTGGGTTGGCTGAGCGACCGCCAGTTGATTGATGCCATTGCCGTGGGCCAGGTGACGCCAGGCCCGCTCTTCACCACGGCCACGTTCATCGGTTATCTGCTGGGCGGCGTGGGCGGCGCAGTCCTGGCGACCGTGGGCATTTTCCTGCCGGCCTTCATCTTCGTGGCGATCAGCGGCCCGCTCATCCCGCGGCTGCGGGCTTCACCCTGGGCCAGCGCCCTGCTGGACGGCGCCAACGCCGCCTCGCTCGGTTTGATGGCCGCGGTGACCTGGCAGTTGGCACGCGCCGCGTTCAGCGATTGGTTC
>JAYRVL010000489.1:0-2282 GCA_041918575.1 Anaerolineae bacterium
CGATCTCCCGGTCGCCATCGAAGATGCGCAGAGCGTCGCCAGGCCGGCCCGTACCGGCCAGGTCGCCCAGGCTGCCGGCGGTCAATTGTGCGCCTGGCGCCGGCGCGGTGATGACGGGCGTTACAACCGCCGGTGCGGGGGTGGGCGCGGGCAGCACGGTGATGTTGAGCGGCTGTGAAGTGACGAGCGCCTTGCCGTTGGCGTCCACGATCTTGGCCACGAGCGTGTGCGGGCCGGGCGTCAGGTTGGTCAGGGGCAGGCGCCATTGGCCGCCGGCGTCGGCCTTCACATCGCCGAGCGCCGTATCATCCGCAAACAGGCGCACCGTGTCATTGGCGCGCGCCGCGCCGGCCGCATCCCCCAGGCTGCCGGCGGTCAGTTGTGCGTTGGGAGCGGGGGCGCTGAAAACGGGGGCCGGCGGTGTGCGATTGATACGTACCGTCAACAGAATGAAAAGCGCCGCCAGGAGCAGCGCAGCCAACACGTGCCAACGATCGAATCTCGGCGTCCAGTACCATCCACGTTGGCGAAACATGGCTCAAACCTCCCCCAGCCTGGCTTTGGCCTGGCGAATCCAATCGGCATAGTCAGGGCGACGCCACGCAGACGCCGGGCAGATCGCCTCCAACTGCGCCACGGTGGCGTCGGCCAGCGCCCGCAGCGTGCAGATGCCAGCATCGTACAGCCGCCCTTCGAAGACGGCGCCGATGCCTTCCATGAACTCGAAATCGTCAGGTTGCGATCCATTCCAATGACGACCAACTGAGTCGGTGTCTTCTGCCAGGCGCCGGGCATCGGCCCTGATGCCCGCCAGGTCAACCTTCTGGAAATCTTTGAGGCCAAAGATGCGGCGCAGGGTGTCATCGTCCGCGGTTGCCAGTTCCCAGAAACTGCCAATACCGGCCGCGTAGAGCTTCGTCTCATAGGCCTGACCGATGCCGTGGACTTTGGAGAGGTCCTGCGGGCAGGAGACCACGCGCTCGCCGCCTGGCCCAACCTGGTCGCCCAGTTGGCTCACAGCGCCGCCGAACGCAATGCTGCCGGCCGCCAGTCCGGGTTCCAGACCAGGAAGACCGCCCGTGATCGCGCCTTGTGCAACCGGTTCTGGGGCAAAACCCGCGCCGCTGCCGCCGACCATGTCCGCGTCATACTCGCCTGTGCCAGCCGCCTCGGCGCTTGAGCCAAACTCTGCGCCTTCGCCGGCCGCCAGGTCAGCGCCGGGTAGATCGAACCCAGGCGTCTCCTGGGCGAACAACGCGCCGCGGCCGGCATCGAGGGAGGTCTGCAAATTGGCAATCTTGTTTTCAGCGGTTGCCAGTTCGTGCTGCAGCGCGGCGCGGCGCGCTTCGTTGTCAGCCAACTGGCTGCGCAGGCTGTCCGACTGTGAAAGGACGCCTGCCAGCGAGGCGTCGCGCGTCGCCAATTCAGCGCGCATCTCGGCCAACTGACTTTCCCATGTCGCGGCTTGGGCGCTCGATTCAGCCCTGGCCGCATCCAGGGCGCGGTAGGCGGCGTCACGCGCTTGCAGCGCGGCGTCCAGCGAATCACGCTGCGCGCTGACCTGATTGAGCTGCAGGCGCAGGCTGTCGTGCGTGCTGGCCGCGTCGCCCAACAGGGCATCGCGGGCCTGCAAATCGCTGCGCAGCCGCGCCAGGTCATCTTGCAAAGTCACTTCGCTGGCGCGTGACGCGGCCAGGGCCGCCTCCAGCGATTGGTACGCCGCCTCGCGCGCCTGCAGCGCAGCGTCCAGCGAATCGCGGCGCGCGCCCGCGTCACCTACTTGAGCGCGCAGGGTCTCCAGCTCGCCCAGGGCAGAGGTTAGTTTGATTTCCATCTCCTGGCGGCCGGCCTGCAGACCGTTCACCTGGGTTGTGGCGTCGCCCAGCGCAGTTTGCAGATTGGCGGTCCGCTGCTGAGCGTTCTGCAGGTCCCCTTGCAACGTCGCGTTGCGCGCCTGGGCCGCGTTGAGATCACCACGCAGCGCGTCGGCCTGGGTACGCAGGGTCAGCAGGTCGCGGTTACGTTCCTGCAAATCGGCTTCGGCTCGCGCCAGGCGCTCCTCGCAGCCGCGGCGCCGGCGCCTGAAATAGAGCAGCTCCAACAGCCATTCGATGACAAAACCAAGCAAAAGGCCGAGAACAAAAGCGGCCAACGGGCTGAGATTGAACGATAAAGACATAAGCTCCCTTCCTTTCTGACACACGGCCCCGACACACGGCCCCGACACACGGCCCCGACACACGGCCCCGACACACGGCCCCGACACACGGCCCCGACACACG
>JAYRVL010000490.1:0-2070 GCA_041918575.1 Anaerolineae bacterium
CACGTCCGTCTTCACCGATCCGAGCGCCGATTCACCGCAGGTTTCGTCCGACACCGGCTCGGCGGCGCAGGCGCGGATCCAGACCTCCCAGTCCCGGCTGGGCAGCGACGGCGCGGCCAGGGTCAACACCTGCGCCTGCGCCGGCCAGGCAGACGACGGCCAACCAGCGGCCAGCGGCAGGTTGGCGCCGGGCAGGGTCGCGCCATCTGCGGCCTGCCAATCCAGGCGCAGGCGATAATCGGCCGCGGGCGCTATGTCCCCCGCTTGCCACCAGAGCGCCAGGGTCAGGCGCATGCCCGGCTCCGCGGCGGCCGGCGCCAACCAGCCGCGGCTGAGGGTCAGTTCCGGCGCCAGGCGCAGCGCCGCGGGCAGGGTCGCCGCAGCGGCCGGCGCGGGCGGCCCGACCGGCCCCTGCGTGACCAGCGCCGGTATCTGCACACCGGTCAGGCGCACCCCGGCGCCCTGCGAAACGCCGCGGGCGTCCAGCGCCTCCAGGCTGGCGGGCTGACCCTCGGCATAGACGCGCAAGCGCACGTCGTAGACGCCGGGCGGTGTACCCGCCCACATCTGTAGGGGCACGACGGCAAACACCGGCGCGCCCGGCCGCCAGCGGTTGGTGGGGAAGTCGTAGACCGCCAGCCGCCGATCGGCTATCTGGCCCCACACCTGGCCCTGGGCATCCACGACCTGCCCGGCCAGCTTGAGGTCCGCGCTGAGCGGCTGCACCGCCTGCCATTCCAGGCGCAGCGTCGCAGTCGGCGCGCCGACCGCCGCGGGCTGGCTCCACCCCAGCAGCGTGACTTGATCGCCAAAGGTCAGATCGCTGGGCACGTTCAGCGGCGGCGCGGCGCTGAATACTGCGTCCGGCGGCAGGGCAAAATGGCGCAGGCCGATCTGGCTGAACTGAGCCGGAACCGGCAGCTCGGTTCCGACCCGCGCCAGGTGATCGGCCACGAAGCCAACCGGATCCACCACATTGTCCTGCCAGGTCACCAGCCAGGCGCTTGGTCGCCCCGCCACCTGCGCCTGCAAGGCCGCGGCTACGTCATAGCCAAGCGCCTGATTGACATCGAGCACGTCGAACGACGGCAGGCGCACGGGCGGCCACCCGTGCGCATAGTAATCCCAGACCGGAAAGGCATGACCGCTGACCAAAATCACTGTTTCACCAACCAGACTATGCGAATCTACATAATCGGCCACGCCGCGCCAGTCGGCTTTGGCGAAGGCGGGGTTGGAGAACCAGTTGTTTACGGATTGGCTGGAGAGCAGCAGCGCCAGGCCAAGCAGAAGCCCCGCCAACGGCCGACCGCGCCCGCTGCGCCAGGTCCACAAACCGCTCAGCCCGCTACCCAACAGCAGGTAGAACGCGGGCGTCGCCAGCAGGAGGTAGCGCGGGTTGAACTTGGGTGTGCGCAGGGCGAGGAGCAGAATCAGGACGACGGGCAGGAGCAGGTAGAGCAGCAGGAAGAGGAGCACGAGGCCGGCGCGGCGGCGGTCTGCGTGCTGGCGCAGGAGCAAAACCAGGCCAAGCAGCGCGGCGGCCAGGATCAAGCCCCAGGCGGGCAGCCAGGCCGTTGCGGTGGTTTCCAGCATCATCTCCGGCGCGCCCTGGGTGACGGCGACCGCAAGGTGGCGCAGGGCTTCACCGATCTTCAGCGGCCCCTGCCAGTAGCTGGCGTCTACCCGGTAGCGGTTGAGCAGGAAGGGAAGCCAGGGCGCGTAGAGGAGCAGCACGGCCAGGAGAGCCAGCCCACCTTCGAGCAGGCGCGGGCGCCAATCGTTTACGCGGAGCAGCCAGAGGGCGAGCAGGAAGAACACGCCCAGGGCGAGAAGGAGGAAGAAGGCGAAGTAGTGGGTGTAGAGCGCGGCCGCGGCGGTCAACACAACTGCCAACCATAAGCGGCGCCGGTCGCGTGCCGCGCCGATCGTGAGCAGGCGGAGCAGGAGGTAGGCGGTCAGCACGCCCAGGCCGGTGAGCAGGGTGTAGTTGCGCGCCTCTTGCGCGTAGTAAAGCCAGGGCGGGGAGAAGACGGCCAGGAGGAGCAGCCCGAATGAATTCGGGGGGGG
>JAYRVL010000491.1:0-2250 GCA_041918575.1 Anaerolineae bacterium
CAACGGCCAACTGCTGCGCCGCACCGACCAGGCGCTGGCGCGCCAGGTGGAAGAGCTGCAGCAGTTGCGCGATGTCAGCCTGGCGTTTACCTCGACGCTCGAGCTGGACAAGGTGCTGACTCAGGTCATGATCCAGGTTCAACGCCTGTTCGGCGCGCAGGACGCCACCATCTGGAAGGCGCTGCCGCAGGAGCAGGAGTTGATCGTCCTGCAGTCCACCATTCCTGATGCGAACTATCGCAGTCAGCGCCTGAGCATGAACAGCGTGACCGGTCGCGCCGTGACCACACGCAAGGTGCAGCACGAACGGGACGTGCAGACTTCACCACACGCGCGGCCCCATGCGGCGGTGGTCCAGCGCGGCCTGCATGGACTGCTGAGCATGCCGTTGAGCAGCCGCGACGCGGTGCTGGGCGCGATCAATCTGTACACGACGGCCACCGCGCGTTTCGATGAGGCTATCGAGGCCCAATTGCGCGCCTTTGCCGCGCAGGCCGCGCTCGCCATTGACAACGCGCAACAGTTTCAAGACCTGCAGGAGGCCAAACAGCAGATCCAGGTGGTGCGCGAGCGCGACTACTACGACCTGATTCATGCCGTGGCGCACCGGCTGGGCAATGCCCTGGGCGATGTTCCGCACCATGTCAAACAGATACGCCAGCGGGTTGCCGCCTCGCCGGCGGCGATCGAGTCGGTGAAGAATATCGAGTACCGGGTGCAGACCCTGATCGGGTTGCTTGAGCCGCTGAACATGGTGGTCCAGATGGAACATGCCATCAGCGAGTCACTCGACCTGGTCAAGGTCATCGAGGAGGTGTGCTGTCGCCTGGTCGAAAGCCACACGATCGAGCTTGACCTCGATTTGCCGTCAGCGGCTGTCTGGGTTCACGGCAGCCGGCCGCTGCTGTTGGATGCCGTTCAGTCGGTGATTGACAACGCCTGCGAGGCAATGCAGAGCCAGCCAATGGGGGTCCGCGGTCGCCTGCACATTCACCTGCGGCGGACGGACGATGCGAGCGTGGAACTGCGCATAGCTGACAGTGGGCCTGGCATCCCGGCCGAAGTGCTCAGCCGCGTGTTCGAGCCATTCTTCACCACGAAGATCGAATCGGGCCAGGTGCGCGGCCGCGGCCTGTTCACCTGCCGGCAGTTCATTCAGAAACACGGCGGCATGGTGGAGATGCAGTCAGAGGTGGGATCCGGCACAGCTTGCATCATCCGGCTGCCGGCTCTCCGGTAGGGCAAGCTGTGCACAATTTTGGAGGTAAATCATCATGGCCGATGCGCGTATCTTGATTCTGGAAGATGACCCAATCTGGCAGCAAAACGTCGCCGAGGCATTGCAGCCAATCGCGGCGGCGATACATGCCGCCGCGACCCTGGCCGAGGCTGAAACGCTGCTTCAGACCTGTTACGTCAACGTGGCGGTGGTGGATTGGAGCCTGGTGATGGGCGACGCGCAGGATGACCAGGGCGCGCAGTTCATGCAGGCAATCCGCAACGCTCACCTGACCGACACGGTGCGGTTGGTCGTGCTGAGCGCGTATCCCAGCACGGACCGCCTGCGCGCGGGCTTTCGTGAGTTCAATGTGGTGGATTTCCTGGAAAAACGCTCGTTCGACGCCGACGCGCTGCTGCACACGGTGCTGGATGCCCTGGCGCGGAATCACCTGGATCATGACGTAGACATCGAAATCGAAGGGGACGATGGCGACCTGGGCCAACTCTGGAAGCACTTTACCTGGGCGCAGCGCGAGCCGGCCAACGATCTGAACGCGGAGTTATACGATCTGCTGCGCCGCGTGCTGCCGGACGCCACGCGTCTTGTCATCCGCCAACTGCCCGCGGGGCAGAGCGGCGCCGGTATCCTGCGCGTGAAGCCCTTTTTCGATAGCCAGGCCGGATCGCCGATGGTGGTCAAGTTCGGCAAGAGAGACAAGATCCAGCGCGAGCATGACAACTTCCAAAGGTATGTCGAAAACTTCGTGGCGCCCCATGCCGGCGTGCAGCTCGTGTGTGCCTTGGGTCGGGCCATGGGCGCCATCCGCTATCAGTTCATCGGCGCCGAACTGAACCCAGAGAATGACTTTGCCCACTTTTATCAGCGCCATGCGTTCGATTCGATTCGGCGTGTGCTGGACAACCTGTTCAAGGTGACTTGCAAGCGCTGGTATGACAACCTTGAGATGCCGCGTGAGGAGCGCGACCTGGTGGAACTTTACCGGCAAGGGCTGCGCATCGAGTGGGAGG
>JAYRVL010000492.1:0-3372 GCA_041918575.1 Anaerolineae bacterium
AATGAAAACTGCGAGCAGCGCGCCATGCGCCGGGCATCTTTGGCCGGCACGCCGGCCGCAATGGGATCGAAATCTCGAATCTCGGCCGCAATCCGGCAGGGGTACGCGCTGGCGTCGAACAAGGTCACGCTGTCAACGCCGGAGCGTCCGGCTACCATGCCTTCCCAGGAAGCAGGCGCGGTGGCGCCCAGGGGAGTCAACGCGCCGAGGCCGGTGATGACCACACGCGGGCGAACTTCGGGCTGTTCTCCCAGGGAGGCCAGGGCATCCTGCAGGGTCTTTTCATCTACGGGGGGCTGATCGTGCAACTGATCGCTGGGCAGGTCATCGGCCAGCAACCGCAGGAGCGCCGCGCGCACCGGCGCAGAGAGGCGGCTCACTTGTTGGCGCAACGTCGAAGTCATCGGTTCTCCTCGTCAAGAATATTAAAACGGGCATCATCGGTACGTGATGCCCAGATCGGGCATACCCGGAAAGGGGAGGGTCGAGAGCCGCGATCACAGGTCAGGCGAGACGGGCGCGTCGGGTCGGATGCCTGTGCGAATGGCTTGCATGGTGTTGTTTTCGACCGCCTGTTTGGCAGTGCGTAAGGCGCCGCGCACCGCCTTGGCATTGGAACGGCCATGTCCGACCAGCAGCAGCCCGTCCAGGCCCAGCAGCGGCGCCGCGCCATACTCGGTGTAATCGAGCCGGCGCGCGACATTGCGCAGCCCAGGCAGCAGCAGCGCCGCGGGCAGCGCCAGGGCTGCCGCCAGTCCGAGCACGAGGCGGAGCAGAAAATCGGATATGCCCTGCGCGGTGAAGGCGGCGATGGCAGCCATCGGCGCAAGCCCCAGCAGCGCATTGCGCAGCAGGTTGGTCTTCAATTCACGCCGCAGGGTAGTCAGCAGCAGTCTGACAATCCCCTCGCCGAATTTGATGATGACGTTGCCGGTGAAGCCATCGGTCACGACCACATCGGCCATGCCGGCCACGATGTCTTTGCCTTCGACGTTACCAATGAAGTTCAGGCTCTGATCGGCCTTGAGCAGCGGCGCCGTCTCTTTGACCAACTCGCTGCCCTTGCCCTCTTCTTCACCGTTGGACACAATGGCGACCCGCGGCCGCGCAAGGTGAAATACCCGCTCTGCGTACAGGCTGCCCATGATGGCAAACTGATGCAGGTATTCCGGCTTGACCTCCGTGTTTGCGCCGATGTCGAGCAGCAGGCAAAAACCCTCGCCGCTGGGAAAGAGCGTTGTCAGCGCCGGACGTTTGATCCCCGGCACGCGCCCCAGCACGAACAGCCCTGTGGCAAGCGCGCCGCCCGTGTTGCCGCAGGTGACAAAGGCGTCCGCTTCTCCGCGCTTCACCAGGTTGGCGCCCACCGCCATGGTTGAATCGCGCTTGCTGCGCGCTGCCGTGGCTGGATGATCGGTCATTTCCAGGACCTGGCTGGCGTGAATGACCGGCAAATGGAGGCCGTCGGTCTTGTGCTTGGCTAACTCGCGCCGGGTCACATCCTCTGGGCCAACCAGGATGATCTCGATTCCGAACTCACGTGCGGCCTGCACCGCGCCGGCCACGGTCACAGTCGGCGCGTGATCGCCGCCCATGACATCGAGCGCAATTTTCACTGTCTTCTCCTACAAGGCATAGATCGCAAGCCCCATGGCGCCCGGGCCGGCCAAGGCGGCCAGCACCGGTCCAATTTCGATCACCTGCATTTCGACCACATGCAAACGCTGACGCACATCCAGGTTGAAGCGCTCGGCCTCGGGCGCGCAGCGGGCGTTGACCACGGCCACGCGCACCGGCCGCTCGCCGAAGAGTTCGCACGCCCGCGTCAGGATGTCATCCAGGGAACGCTTGCGCCCGCGTACACGGGCAATGGGATGAATGGCGCCATCATGCATGAAGCGCAGGATGGGCTTGACGTCGAGCAGATTGCCGATGCTGGCGGTGAGGCGCGGGACGCGTCCGCTGGCTGCCAGGTACTTGAGCGTTTCCGTGGTGAAGAAGGTGTGCGTGTTTTCGCGCACGAGCGGAAGCTTCGCCATGATGTCGGCCAGGCTGGCGCCCTGCTGCGCCATTTCGGCAGCCACCACAATTTGCCAGCCGCTGTCCATGGACGCGCCTTTTGCATCCCACACGGTGATGCGGTGCGTGGGCGTGAGTTCAACGGCGGCCATCGCCGAGGCATAGGTGCCGCTCAGCACGGCCGAGACGGTGATGCAGAGTATGTCATCCTCGGCTGGCAGGCGGCGAATCGCGTCAGAAAACTGCTGCGGCGTGGGTTGTGAAGTCGTAGGGAGTTTGTCAGACGTGAGCAAAATTTGATAGAAGGCTTCGATAGATAACTCAACTTTATTGAGGTAGCTTTTGATGCCTTGTGCGGAGGGGACATTCACCGTTGCCGGAACTTCAATGATATTGAGGCGGGTCATCAATTCATCAGGCAGAGAATTACTGGAGTCACAAATAACACGGACCATGCTCATTTCCTCTATGCGAAAAATTGCGTTCGCCAGGCAGCCGGCGCCATCGAGTCCTCAGAGGAGAAAAAAATGGGCGAAATCCAGCGCCGGTCAGCGATTGGCGCTCAGTATACCAAAACTGCCACGGTTGACAACTTTCCCCTTTCTGGTATAATGTTATCTGTACCTCGCGCCCCTGTGGTGGAATTGGCATACACGGCAGGTTGAGGGCTTGTGCCCGGTTGGGCGTGTCCGTTCGAGTCGGACCAGGGGCATCGAAAGGGGGTCGTCACCGATCAGGTGACGACCCCCTTCTTGTTGACGCCGCGTCGCAGGATGAACATGGCCCGGCCGGGCCTTGCGCCTGGCGGCCCCACCATCGCCGGCCGGGCTGTCCTTATGCCTGCCACTGCGAGGCGGCGATCATCACATCTACGATATCAATGTTGCCATCATGATCGAGGTCAATGCGCTGGTCGTATCCGACGCGCCATGATTCTGCAATCATGGTGATGTCGGTCGTCGTCACCTGCCCATCGCAGTTGATGTCGCCCAAGAGGCAGGTACCGGCGGTGGCATCGAGGCCGGCGATCAGCATCTTGAGCACCTCGGCCGCCTGCGCCGGCGTGATCTTGTCAGGCGTATCACAGGTGCGGTGATAGCAACTGTAGCTGTCGTACTCCTGTTCGATCAGCAGGACTGCCGGCACGTTGACATCCAGGAAAGGCACATGATCGCTGCCCCACGCGTAATACGACGTGGTGACATTGAGCGCGGTGTAGGTCTGCGCGTTTTGGCTGAGCGTCGTCACCAGGCCCATCGCGCCCGGCACGCTGCTGCGGCTTTCGAGCAGAACATTGAGCGGGTACCCGGCGCTCTTGTAGCCGATCATGTCCATGATGAACACTCCCTTGAT
>JAYRVL010000493.1:0-9209 GCA_041918575.1 Anaerolineae bacterium
CAAATGATGAACAGACCAGTGTTTTTGTGCAGCATAGCTCAAAACGTATTGACATTGTAAATATACCGCGCTATACTATGACACCATGGACACGCGTTACCGGCTTCATGGTGTTACGTTCAGTTGGGACATGGTCAAAGCAGATGAACAACAATGAATTGAAGAAGAGATTACGTCGCGACCGTCCGATGAAAACGATCACCCTTCGCATACCGGAAGATGTGTTGGATGATCTGAGACGAATGGCCCCACGCCTGGGATTCTCCGGCTATCAGCCGCTCATGCGTGCTTATATTGGACAGGGCCTGCGCGCCGACCTGGCTCGCTTCGAAGCAGATGCACCCGAAATGGCACGCCTGCTCGATGGTCTGCGCCGCCATGGGGTTGACGACAAGATCATTGCTTCAGTCGTAGCGGAAGCCACGGACGACGTACGTTACATCACTGCCGCCACACCGCCATTGGCTTGAGTTCAGGTAAATGCTGGCGCTTCGATACTCGGTGCTTGCTGAAAAGGCGCTACCTGTTCAAGCTGCAGCTCCTACCGCGTGATGTTCCTACCGCGTAACCACAACAGCCCACCGGGCAGGCTGGAGATGATGATGAGCGCCTGCATCAGCAGCGAAACCGCCAGCGCATGGTCGTGCGGCACACCCACCAGGCCATAGAAACCCACATACGCATTCTGATTGACGCCCAGCCCGCCTACGGAAATGGGAATCAGCAGCACGAGCGCGACGAGAGGATTGAAGAGGGCAATGGCCAGGAACGACATACCGCCGCCCAGGGCCTGGGAGAGCAGATAGTTGACCACGTTGGTCAGCATGAGGCCGGCCATGCCGATCAGGTAGGCAGCCAGCAGTGTCTTGTAGCGAAAACGATAGGTCCCAAAGGCATCGGCCAGGCGACCGTAGACAGGCGCCAGCGGCCGCAGCAGTGACCAGTCGAACAGCCGGGCCAGAACGATGCGCAGACGTCGGCTGAAGAGCACCACGAAGGCAAAGACGAGCGCGGCCAGCGCAACAATCGCCACTGCGCCCACCACGACGAGATCGGGCAGGTGCGTGGTGTAGATGGCGATCAGCGCGGCCGCCACCGCGGACGAAACGAACGCCATCAGCCCCATCAAGCGATCTACGATGACCGAGGCCGCGGCGTCGAGTTTGCGCTCCGTGTACGCGCTCAGGCCGTAGCCGCGCATGACATCGCCGCCAATGTTGGCCGGCAGGATATTGTTGAAAAAAACGCCGATGAAGGTATAGCGCAGCAACGCGCCAAATGGAACCCCAGGCGCCTGGGCGCGCAGCAGAACAGCCCATTTGGCCGTGTTCATGACAATGGCGCCGAAATAGGCGATCAGCGCCAGCACGATCAAGGCGCTGTTGGCCCCGGCCAGGCGAGCGCTCAGCGCCGTCAAATCCACGCGACTGAAGATGAACACGATCAGCGCTGCACTAACCGCCAGTTTGAGCAGCGCCGTTAGCTTGTCACGCACAACTTGCTCCCTGTAATCTTGGAGATCAGAGACCGGAGACCGGAGATCAGAGATTGGTGGTCGTCGCCATCGGCGCGGTGTCTTGAGCGCCCAAGCGGCGCTGAGCCTCGGCGCTCACATCGGCCTTTTGTGTCCAGGCCATGTCCCACACCACATGGCGGTCTTGTTTTACCCTGAAGTCATACCAGCCCAGGAGGCGCGCGTAACCTTCCAGGAAGGCCATCAAGAACAGGGTGTAGAGCAGGCGTATCGCGCCCCAAATCTCCTTGGAAGCGATCTTGACGACGCGGCTGTTCTGAATGCTGGACACCTGGTAGCCGTATTTGTGCTGCAAGTACAGATGCCCGGCATGGTTGCGCCGGCGCTGGCGCACGAAATCGCTCACGGTGTCCGGCCCTGTGTTGAAAACGACAGCATCCGGCGCATAGCGCACCTGCATGCCGCGCTCGATCACCAGCGCTTCCACGAACGCCTCATCCATCGCCACGTCGGGCGGAATTTGATCGAACACCTTGCGGAACGCAATCATCTCGCCCAGGCGCGGAATCTCCAGGCACAGTTCATGCTCCATGCGCAGGCGCAGATGTGAAAACAGGCCCACGATGTGATCGGGCGTGTTGACAGGAATCTTGTGCGCGCCGGTCATGCCAACCTGCGGATCGGCGAACATACGCACCAGGTGCTCCACCGCATCCTCGCGCGGCAGGGTATCGCCGCTTTCCAGGACGCAGATGCCTTCGGCAGCCGCCTGCAGGAAGAGATTGATCGCGGAGGCTTTGCCCTCACGCCGCGGCTGTACGATCAGCCGGATGCGTTCATCTTCGGCCTGTTTCCGCTCGATGATCGGGATCGTGTCATCGGTGCAGCCGCTGGCGACAACGATGATCTCGCTAATCTCTACCTGGTGAAGATGTTGATTGATGAGGGCATCCAAGAGCGCGCCGATATTGGCGGCTTCATTGTGCGCCGTCACGCCTACGCTGCATCGGATCCGACGAACTGGATGTTCCACGTGTCTGGCTCCTCACCACAAATGCGTTCGGACAAAGGGCGGTCATTATAACTCATTGCCCAATCCTTGTGAAATCGGCCCAATGACATGCAGGAATTCCAAATAAGGTCCAAATAAGGTCAAAATAAGGTCAAATGTAGGCGTTGATCGGACCTGGATTGGAGGCTTCAGCCGGTTTCTTAGCCAGCAAAGCCGCAAACTGCACCGGCTAAAGCCTCGATTCCGGTCACATTTGGAATTCCTGAATGACATGATGCCTGCACGGCTGCGGCGGCAAGCTATCGGCGCAGCCTGATGGCAAGAAATGCGCTGCGCCGGCCTCCGACAGCGGCGCAGATTATGGGCTTGGCCGCCCTTGTTTCTCCAGATAGCGCGCCAGCTCAGCCGCACCCGTTTCCACGGGATGGCGCGTCTCCGCCTTGACCATGCCGGCGCGCAGGGCGTCTTCCACATCTATGCCGCACTGGTACGCCAGCTTGAAGAGGAAGACGAAGACGTCCGATAGCTCTTCGCGCAGCTCCGTCTGCCATTGATCGGGCGTGGCCGACGGCTTGTACCCTTCACGGCGCAGTATGACCCGCGCCACTTCGCCCAGTTCTTCCATTGCATGCAGCAGTGTGTGCGCCGGCGCCGTCTGCTCCCACCCCCGCGCGGCGTCCCAGGCCTGCAACCAGGCCTGATAGTCACGAATTTTCATTTTTTTATCTGACCCCCGTAGGGCGTGCATGCGCCTGGGTGCCGGCCCGCGGCTCTGCGCCCAGGCAACGCCCTTCTCGATTTACATCACTCTCTCGATCACAAAATTCAGCAGATTGCCATAGGCGCGCTGCAAAAAGCCCGGCCAGCCTTGACTCGGCAGCAGGGGCGGGAAGGCCGATGCGCCGGGCTGATCGAACGTGTTGCCGGCGCCCGAACCGTCCCAGATCAGGTCCGAACCGGGAACGCCGAGCCTGGTCAGGAATTCGTCCGGGGCGAAGCCATTGTGCGCCAGGGTGTTGCCGTGGATGCGGTTGCCCTCCGGCAGCGGGCCAATGTCCAGCTCGTTTGGCTCGAACAGGCCGGTGCGCGTCAGGCTGTAGATGCCGATGCCGCCGGTTTTGTTGTCCTTGATCTCGTTGCCATAGACCTCTGCCCGGTCGGCGCCCATCAGCAGCGCGCCGATACCGGACGGGACGAAGCGCACGACGCCGCCGCGTGCAAAATTGATTCGATTGTTGTTTTCGATGATGTTATCGTGAACGCGTGTGTTGGCCGAGATCTTGGAGGTCAACTGCGGCAGTACGAAGACCAGCAGCCCCGCTGTGTTATCGTAGGCGTGACAGTTCGTCACCTCGCCGTTGAGGGTATTTTCCAACTCGATCCCCGCAACGTTGGCATAGGCGACGCAATCGCGCACGACCGCGTTTTCCGACTGACCAACGTAGATGCCGGCGTCCTCCACCCCCGTCACCGTTACCCGTTCGATCAGGATGTTGGTGCTGCGCACCGGATAGACCCCGTAGGTGCCCGTTTTTTCGGCGTAGATGTCGTACAGATGCACACCGGTCGCGCCCTCGACCAGCACGCCGTTGTCGTTGTAGTTCTTGAACGCCAGCTTGCCCAGCTTGAAATTGTTGCCTGAAGCGACGATCCCGTCGGCCAGCTTGAACTCGCCGTCCAACGTGGGGAAATCGCCTTGTCCATCGGGAATTCCCTCAATGGTCAGATCGCTGATGTCAACGGCTACGGTTTCATGATAGACGCCCATTGGAATCAACACGGTGTCGCCTGGGCGCGTCTGATCTATCACCGCCTGGATGGTCTGGCCCGGTTGCACAGTCAGGGTGACGGCGGCGCGCGGAGGAACCGCCTGTCCGTCTCCGCCGCGGTTGTGATCTGCAACCTGTTGGCGCACCGGGTTGTCAATCGGCTGGACGACGGGCAGGCCGGAGGGGACCGCCGCCGGAATCTCTGGCCGTTGCGATTCGTCGGTCAAGGCATAGAGGAAAGCGACCAGGTCAGCCCGCTCTTGCTGGCTCAGATCGAAGCCGTTGACGAACACGTCCACGTTGGCGATGCCGAAGGCGTGACCGCCGCCATTGGCATAGAAATCCACCACATCTTCCAGCGTGGCCAGGGCGCCGTTGTGCATGTAAGGGGCCGACAGGGCGATGTTGCGTAGGGTTGGTGTTTTGAACGCGCCTTTTTGCCCATCGGCGACGACGCCGGCGCGGCCCAGGTCGCCGTCGGGCATGCCGACAACGCGAAAGGTGTCGCTGGCGAAGGTGGGGGCGGTGTGACATTCGAAACAGCGTGTGGCGCCGGAACGGAAGAGGGCCAGGCCGCGCCGCTGCTGCGGCGTCAGGGCGTCGAAATCTCCGGCGGCGTAGCGATCGAAGGGGCTGTTCTGACTCAAGAGGCTGCGTTGGAAGGCGGCCAGGGCCTGCGCCAGGTGTTGTGCGGCGACGGCTTGCGCGCCGCCGTCAAAGGCGGCGCCGAATAGCTCGACATAAGCAGGGATCGCGCGCAGTTCTGCCTCTAGCGCCGAGATGTCGGTGACGCCCATTTCGTTGGGATGAGTGAGCGGGAAGATCGCCTGCGCTTCCAGCGAGTTGCTGCGACCGTCCCAAAAGAACTTCTGCGTAAAGGCAGCGTTCCAGAGCGCCGGCGCATTGCGCGTCAGCGGGCCGTCCGGCCCTTTGGGCGTAGGCTGACCGTCGCCAAAACCCAGGTCGGGATGATGGCAGGTTGCGCAGGATGTATCGTTGGCCTGCGAAAGGACGGAATCGAAGAAGAGCAGACGGCCCAACTCGATCTTTTCTGGCGTGGAGGGGTTGTCGGCCGGTTCGTTGCTGGCAGGCCATTGGCGCTGTAAGCCGGAGTAGGACGGTTCGACGCTGCTGGCGCCGGCCCCGTGACGGGTCATGTCGATGGCCGGATCGGCCGCCTCGGGCGCAATGGCCGCCACGATCACGACAAGAACGAACGCCGCCAGAATGGCGCCAACGATGATGGCCAGGGTCCTGAGCACGGTCTTCATGGGTATCCTTCTTTCAGATAGCATCGAGATAGCGACGATCATCGCTGTTCGGCTTGGGGGAAAGAAAGCCTGCCTGTACGGGTCGCGCCCCGGTCAGGACGGGCAGAGGGGGTGCGGAGTGGGGTTCGATCACTCTTGCGCCAGGAGGTAGGCGACGATAGCGTCAATTTCTTCGCCGCTGAGGGTTTTGGCCAGGGTCGAGGGCATCAGGTTGTCGAAGCCTGCGACCAGGAAATCGCTGGGTCGCATGATCGAGGTGTAGAGATAGGCGCGGGCATCCAGCCCATCGATGCGCGTCGCGCCCCGTTGAGCGATTCCAGCCAGCGAGGGGCCAACCAGGGTCGTATCTGGCGACAGGCTGTGGCACGCGCCGCAGTGCTGCTCGAACACACGCTGGCCGCGCGCCAGCGCAGGCGAGACTGTCGGCATGCGAACGGGCGTCGGTGGGCTGCCGCAGGCGGTCAGCAGCGCGGCGAGGAGGGGAATCAACAGAACGAGAACGGATTTGCACATCGGAGCGGCCTTCGTATCATTGGTCTGGGAATGGAGCTATTGTACCGCAACCCATGACGAATTGCGAATTGTTCTCCTTGACTTTTCCCCTCGCACCCATTATAGTTTTCTTATGACCATCTCTTTACGCATTCGTCGTCTCATGATTTTCTCCATTGTTCTCCTCATATTTCTCAGTCTGCTGCTCCTGGCTGGTTTGGCGTTTGGCGTACCAGGCGCAGGCGCACCGGGCGCGTTGCCGTCCGCCCAGCCGGCCTCGCCCGACTATGCCCTGGCGCCTGGCGGCGCGCTGTTGGTGGATCGCGACAACTTCGACGGCGCCATGCGTAACATTCCACATGTCGAACTGGGCAGCCATCTCGACGTCCTGTGGGCCGAGATCAACCCGGCCGACTGCGCCATCAACCCCACCGGCTGCACCGACTTCAGCGTGATCGAAGAACGCCTGCGCCAAATGGGACAGCAGCAGGTCACCGCCGTAGATGGGCAGGTGATTTCCCCGCGCCCCCTGTGGCTTAGCCTGCCGCGCTTCTGGTCCCAGGGCAACGAAATTGACGGCATCCGCTATTGTAACAATCATGTCCCATCCTGGCTGGGCGGCGCCAGCGGTTTGGCGCCCAACTACGCCATCAGCGTCACGCGCACCGTCGGCGGGCAGGCGCTCATGCACACCGAATACGTGCCGCGGCTCGACAGCGCAGCGCTGCAAACTGCCTACACCACCCTCATTCAACGCCTGGGCGCCGCGTTTGGCGATGACCCGCGCATCGCCGGGCTGTTCATCGCCGGCGGTTATGACAATGAAACCAACCTGGCCGCGCCCTGGTGCGGCATCACCCTGGAGCTGATCGCCAACTGCGCCGACCCTGGCTCGCCGCAGTGCCTGATCTCAGCTTACTCCGGCGGCGAGTACGATCAGTTCGTGCGCAGCGCGCTCAACGCCTTTCATCAGGCCTTCCCGCGCAAGCCGGTCTACCTCCTCTTTGCGCCTGCGCCCGATGACTATCTACGCTGCAACTGGGTCTATGGCGCGCCCGGCCAGTTCACCGGCATCGCCCAGTACAGTAACCGCCACATTGGCCTGGGCTTCAATGGCATGCGCTACGATGTGCCCGGTTTCATTCGCCGGCCGCCGCCCGCGCCCCCGCCTGCCTCGGCCCGCTGCTCGGTTTTCCAACTTCTGCTCGACAACCGCGGCCTGCTGCCCATCAAGTTGGAGCCTTCGCAGAGTTGGTCGGGCGTGGCGCGCCATCAGATCGAATACTGGAGTTGGCTCTTTGGCCTGGGGCCGTTCTGGCCTGATTTCATTGACACCCAGCCGGAATGGTTCTGCGCCAACACGGACGGCGACGGCAACTGCGCCGCGCCCGCCGCCAGTGAGTTGGCCGTCTTCAACGCGCAGTACGGTTTTCCTGCCATCACCACCGCGGCCAGCGGCAGCCAGGGCGATTTTGGCGACTGGCTTGAGCGCCAGTTTGGCGACAGCCCCACCAACGCCCGCGATCTCTGGACCGCCTTTCACCGCACCGAATTTCCGCATACCGGCAGCTACTGTCAGGGCTACTGTGAAGGCTTCGATGACAATTTCAACCACTTCCTGGCCGTGGCCTACGGGCCGTACCGCGTGCGCTGCGGCGACAGCAGCCTTCCCTGCTTCGATCCCGCGCCGCTGCCGCAGGCTGCCACCCACATCTACTCACGCTTTGCCGGCCGCATGGAAGGGCCATCCCTCTCCTTTGCCATCAGCAGCACCCTCGGCTACTATGGCCAGACCCTGAACAACGTCCATATCCGCCTGGCCTACGTCAATGACAGCGACGCCGATTTCAGCGTGACCCTGCCCACCGAGTTCAGCAGCATCACCCTGCCGGTTGACCGCACCGCCGCCGGCGACTGGGTCTGGTTCGAGACCACACGGCGCATCAAGCTGGCGAACGACCTCAACGGCGCTGTTGTGCGCATTGACTACAGCGGCCCCGATCCCCGCCCCACCCTGCACATGGTCTGGATTGATGTCAACAACGCAACACCCTGACCTGGTCGTCCGGCCTCTTATTGTGGTAAAGTTGTGGCAAAGTTGTGGTAAAATAGAAGTAACAGCGCAGGCCCGGCAGAGGCTGTAACTTTGCCTTGCCTGGTGCGTTATGCCTGGCAGCAGGATTGGTTCCTGCGCCGGCAACGCCCCTCCTGCGCCGGCCATTCGACTCAAAGGCGAGGAACCTGTGCCGATCATTACCCTCTTGACCGATTTTGGCGACCAGGACGGCTACGTGGCCGCGATGAAAGGGGTGATCCTCAGCATCGCGCCCGCTGCAACGCTGGTGGACATTACGCACGCCATTGCGCCACAGGCCGTTCAGCAGGCCGCCTATGTCCTGGCGCAAGCCGCCCCCTTTTTCCCCCCCGGCGCCATCCATGTTGCCGTAGTTGATCCCGGCGTCGGCAGCGCCCGCCGCCCGCTTGCCATCCAAACGCCAACCGCTGCCTTTGTGGGGCCTGACAACGGCCTTTTCAGTCTGGTCACCGAAAGCGCGCCCAGCCTTACTTGCGTTCACCTCGATCAGCCGCAGTTCTGGCGCGAGAACCCCAGCCGCACCTTCCACGGTCGCGACATCTTCGCGCCGGTCGCGGCGCGCCTGGCGCAGCAAACACCCCTCAGCCAGTTGGGCGCGCCGATCAGCGACCCTGTGCGCCTGTCGCTGCCCGCGCCCCAGCGCCTGCCTGACGGAACCGTGACCGGCGCCATCATCCACGTGGATCATTTCGGCAACCTGATCAGCAACATCCCGGCGGCCTGGCTGACCGCGGCGCGCTGGCGCGTTTGCATCGGGCCAACCACCATTGCTGGCGTTCAACCGCATTTCGCGGCCGCGCCGCCAGGCGCCCTCCTGGCCTACTGCGGCAGCGCCGGCACGCTGGAGATTGCCGTGCGCAACGGCAGCGCCGGCCAGGCGCTGGGCGCCGGCGTGGGACAAAGTGTGGTCCTGGAACCCTGACGTTTCTGTGTCTGAACACTTTTACAATATACTTTTATACTTTTATACTTTTACATACAAGGAAGAAAACCCATGTCTCGCTTTAGAATCATTGGCAAACAACCGCTGCATGGCGCAGTGACGCCATCTGGCAACAAGAACGCGGCGCTGCCCCTGCTCGCCGCCTCTCTCCTC
>JAYRVL010000494.1:0-2561 GCA_041918575.1 Anaerolineae bacterium
TCCATGACGGACCAGATGTCCTTGATCGTCCCCGCAGCCAATTGGGTGATGTCTTTGGTGGCTTCGGCGGCCAGTTTCTCGATGCCCATAGGTGGCTCCTTCTCGATGAGGGACTCCGATTTTGCAAGAATCTGAGACTCCCGGTTCTATGGCTCCAGCTCGACGCTGACCCCGCCAACCCAGCCGGCGGCCACGTTGTAGATGAGCGCGGCGATGACAGTGACGATGCCCTGGACAAAGGCGCCGACGACAACCAGCAGGACGTAGAGTACCACGGTGGCGATCATGCCTCCGCCAAGAATCCCCAGGCCGTCGCGGTCCCCGGCCAGGCTCCCAAGCAGGCTGCTGCCGAACAAGCCAGGCAACAGCACGAACAGACAGCCGAAGAAGCCGAACAACAGACAACTAACCACGAAGGCAACCTTGAACACCGAGGCCGCGGCGATGTGGCGGATCGTGGTGAGAGAGCCACGCGCGCGCGAAGATGAGACGGGCGCGCCCGCGCTGCGGGGCGCCGTTGCGACAGCCGCCGCTGACGGTACGGGCAGATACACTGGCGCTGGGGGCGCAGGCGCCGGGTTCGGCGCTACCGGTGTTTGTACCGGCGCCAGCGCCGGCAGACGATACCCACAGGACATGCAAAATGGCCCTGGGCCGGGATTTTGGGTGTGGCAGCTAGGACAATTCATCAGACGCTCCTTTTCTTGATACGAAATTGATACGAGAACGACGCAAGATAGGTACGAAAACGACGCAAGATTGCTACGAGAGGGTCGCACTCAATTCCCGAGACAGGCTGCTGCCCCCTAGCCGGAGGCCGGCAACGCTTCGATGGCTCGGACGAACGACCGCCGCATGTGTTCAGTGAATGGAAAATCTACTTCATGGGCCAGATAGCAGTAGGCGGCTTCATGCTGACCCGGCCGGCCGGCCTGGGTCGCCGCTTCGCCGCAGACAGCCGCCACCCCTTGCCAGTTGGCCGGCCAGTGCGCCGGCTCCGGTCGTTCGTCGAAGGCGGAGAGCGCGGCGTGGAACCGTTGGACCGTTTCCTTGTGCCGCGTCACCGGCTCGATCTGCTCGCGATGCTGGCATGGTTCAGCGCAGAAACGGCAGCCGTCGAACGGCAGCAGCGCCCGCAGATGCTGGGCGTAGAAGCCTGTCATGTGCTGGCGCACCTCAGCGTCGGGCAGAAAATCAGCGAAGCTCACGCTGTCCTTGTACGGCGGCACGCTCATGAAGGTGGCTTTCTCGAACCCCGTCATGAAGACCGCGGCCTGGCCGACGCGTAATTTGCCCATGAACCGCTCCTGCACTTCATCCATGATCATCGCCGAGGCCAACGCCTCACGATCCTGGCGACCCGGCAGCATGTGCCCGATCTTGAGGTTGGTGTTGCGCACCGCGTCCGGCGCCAATTTCTCAGGGCTTTGCTCGGCGATCAACACCCCCTGGCCATAGGCCCGCATCTCCACCAAAAAATCGCTGATCATGCGCACCGCCTTCGCCCGTGTGTCGGCCGCGACCTCGCTGTTACCGACCGACGCGACATTCTCCATGATGCGGTGCGCCTCTTCGACGAGCAGCAGATGGCGCAGTCCGAATGAGGTTTCCCCGGACCGCCGCGCCTGCATCTGGCGATACTCACGCAGCAGGATTAGCAGGAACATCATCGCCAGACCCTTAGCGTCGTCGTTGAGCGAGTCCAGCTCCAGCACGACCGGTTGGCCGAACAGCAGGTCGGGCGGGAGCGAGCGCCGGCAGTTGAACATGCGCCCCTTGCTGCCGCGCAGCAGGCTGCCAATCCGCCCCTTGACCGCGGCCTGGATATTGTCGTTCAACTCGCCCCGGTAGCCGCGGTCTTTCACCGCCTGCACCGCCGCGCGGTAGAACTCTGCAAGCGTGGGGAAAAGTCGTCGGTTTGGCCCTGCTGCCTCGGACTCAGGCCCCGTGTCGGTCAATTGCCAGCCTTTGGCCGTGTAGATCTCCTCCAGCGCCTCCTCGATGATCGAAGGCAGCACGCCAAACTGAGGCATGGCCGCATTGATGGCAACGTTCAGCGCCTCCAGATGCACCTCCAGTCGCACGCCCGGCAGTAGATCGAACGGGTTCAGCCGGAAGGGCGCGGTGGTTTCATCGCCCAGCGTGAATACCAGCAGGTTCTCGAAGCCCGGCTGGCGTGTCAATCCCCGGTATTCGGTCTTGGCCGGCTCGATGACCAGGTACGGGACGTGGCGTTCCTGGAGCTGGCTCAACAGATACAGGCACGTGTTGGTCTTGCCGCTGCCCGGCAGGCCGGCGATGAGACCATGGCGTGCAAGATCCTTGATCCGCACGGTCACGGCCCCCCCGCGCTGGAAGCTGCCCAGGTGGATCTCGTCCGGCTTCACCTGCGAGCGGCGGCCGCCCGGCTCGAAGTCGGGCATTGACTCGCGTACCTCGATGCCGGGCACGCCCCCGCGCACCGCAACGGGGAAGCGGAACAACGCAGCCGCGCCGCGCGCATCGGCCAAGTAACGCAGGCGTACCAGGGCCGGGCTTTCATCAGCCTGGGCGCGCCCCCA
>JAYRVL010000495.1:0-1726 GCA_041918575.1 Anaerolineae bacterium
CACCTCGTCGTTGTCGGAATGGACAGCCAGCAGTTTGCCGCCCGACTTGGCGCAGCCCAGGGGAAAGGCCTGAATGGCGAGCAGCGCCCAGCCGGAGACAGGCAAGCCCGCGTCGCCGCCGGGGTGAAAATTGATCACATCTTCGCCGGTCAGCAGGGGTACGTGCTGGCGAAACGTGCGCCCCGGCAGCAGCGTTTCGCCAAACGCGATGGCGCTGGCCGGCTCCCCGGTGAAGACGCAGGTTTCCGCGCCTGGCGCCTGTTCCTGGCGATAGGCGCGCGCGACCAGGTTAGCATAGGTCAGGCGTCGTTCCGGGGTTTTCTCAAACGCAGGTTGGGTGAAACCCGAGTTGGGAAAGGCCACCGTCAGGAACGACTTGAGCGGCTGGCGCACATATTCGGCCGTCACATAATCGGCCATACGCGCCAGATCGGCCTCCGTCAACTCTTCGGGTCGTTGGCGCCGATTGAAGAGGGTGATGACAGCCACCCCCACATCCACGAGCGGATGTCCCGTAAAACGTATCATGCAGACTCCTCCTTTCTAGCCGCCGAATGAATTCGGGGCGAAAGGGCGTTCCGCCGCCAGGTCGGCCTGCGCCGACCGCCATTGCGTCCACGCAGATGGACGCCCGGCGGAACGCCCACCAAGCGCGATTTCAATCGCTCTCGCCTGTTATCTGCCCCGCTGGCGGGCGGCGTCGCGGGCGGCCTGAATGTTCAGGATTTCAGCCACTTCGAAGCGTGGCGGTACCGCGCCGGCCACCGGGCGCAGGCGCAGACAGGCCGGGAAATAGCCCATGCGGCCGTGCAGCTCGGCCAGCAGCGTCACCGCGCTGTAGTTGAGCGAGGGCGGATTGACCAGCAGCGCCTCGTTCTGCCACTCCATCGGCGTCAGGCCCGCGGCGTCGGCCATCGCCGTGACTTGCGGCGCCAGGGGCTGCTGCGCATCCATCTGATTGCGCACCTCCAGCACACGCTGCACAGGCGCCTGCAGCAGGGCCTCGATGGCCGCCAACTGCTCGGCGCTCAGGGGGTGAGAGAAATTGAGAAGGATCATGGGATTACCTCACGGATTGTTGTTGACTACATCGTGTTCACCGTAGCGGCGCAGGCGCAGCGCCCCATCCTCCACGGTGCAGCTCATGCGCCGGCCCTGGGTCACACGGAAATGACCAACAGGTCGGCCGCTCTGTGAAAACTGATTCTTGTAGACTTCGTACTGAAGGCCGCCATCACGTTTGAGCGCTGCGCTGTCGCCCGTGTGACCCTCGAGCAAACTTGCCACCCGCGCCAGCGCTTCCTGCACATTGACTCGCTGTTGGGCATCCACGCCCTTGAAATCCTTGCGGAACTGATCGGTGTATTGCAGACGCGGAAAAGGCAGCAAGTCCTCGCCCAGCAGATCCCCGCGCACACGGTTCCACACCAGCGCGCCCCAGTCTGAAAGACCAGCATTATCGGACTCATCAACATCGAGCAGACCGGCGGGCACATCTGCAACCTGCGCCGCCGCATAGACGTGGCCCTGCGCCATCATGGCTAACTCCACGCGGCTTTCACGCAGCGCGCCCACGTCAATCTGCAGCGGCAGGCGTGGAATACTGAGCAATTTCGAACCAGTCTCGAAAATATAGATCATCTCATCCGCGTAGAACATCCCCATGATGTTCAGGTAGCCCTGCAGACTCTTGAAGGCAGCCGTCAGATTGAACACCACATGATAG
>JAYRVL010000496.1:0-4832 GCA_041918575.1 Anaerolineae bacterium
GGCGATGGCACACGCCCCGGCCAGGGCAACCCAGGAACCGTGGGTGGGACGCCCGGCACGGGAGGCCCTGGCCGGCCGCCATCGCCTGACCTTTCAACAGGCCGACCTGACGCAGCCGGCGGCCATCGCCGCGGCCGTGGCGCCGGCGGACCTGGTCATCGGCGCAGTGCCCGGCTTCATGGGCTTCCAGGTGCTGGCGGCCGTCATCGCCGCGGGCAAGAACGTCGTGGACATTTCATTTTTCCCTGAAGACCCCTTCGCCCTGGATGAACTGGCGCGCCAGGCCGGGGTCACTGCGGTGGTTGACTGCGGCGTGGCGCCGGGCCTGGGCAATCTCATCCTGGGCTATCATCACGCCCGCATGGCGGTGGATTCGTTCGAGTGCATGGTGGGCGGTTTGCCGAAGGCGCGGCCTTATCCCTGGCAGTACAAAGCGCCCTTTTCGCCCATTGATGTGATCGAGGAGTACACCCGGCCGGCGCGGCTGGTGGTCAACGGCGAGATCGTGGTCAAACCGGCGCTCTCCGATGCAGAACTGGTGACGCTGGCGCCGGTCGGCGAACTCGAAGCCTTCAACACCGACGGGCTGCGCACGCTGCTGCGCACCGTTTCTGTGCCCCACATGCGTGAGAGGACGCTGCGCTATCCCGGCCACATCGAGCTGATTCGCGTGCTGCAGGCGAGCGGTTTCTTCGACGCGACGCCGCGGCGCATCAACGGCGCGGAGGTGCAGCCGCTGGCGGTGACCGCGGCGCTGCTGTTTGAGCAGTGGCGCTTGACGCCCGGCGAGCCGGAATTCACCATCATGCGGGTGCAGATTCGCGGCCGTGAAAACGATCAGCCCCGCGCCTACAGCTACCATCTGTACGATGAAACCGATGCGGTTAGCGGCGTCTCTTCGATGGCCCGCACCACCGGCTACACCTGCACCGGTGTGGCGCGCCTGCTCCTGGACGGAACCTTCCGCCGCACCGGCATCTGTCCGCCGGAGTTCGTGGGCGCGGACGCCGATTGTTTCGAGCGCGTCCTGGCGCACCTGGCTGCGCGCGGGGTTCACTGCATGGACATGAAAACGATATAACAGCTATGACTGACGCAACCAAGACCTATTTTCGCCAGGCGGACACCGTCCTGCGCTGGTGGTTTCCGGAAGACCCCACCCATCCGCTGTATGCGCATTTTGCTGAACAACTGCGCTGGGTGCTGGCGCAGCAGACGTGGCGCGATCAGCGCGTGTTGGATATCAGCACGGGCAAGGGGCGTTTTGCCGTCAACCTGGCCGCGCAGGGCGCGGATGTAACGGCGCTGGACATTGCGCCGCAGATGCTGGCGCTGGCGCAGCACGCGGCCGATGAGCACGGCGTGGGCGTGCAGTTCTTACAGGCCGATGCCGAGCAACTGCCTTTCCCTGACGCGGCCTTCGATGTGGCGCTCTGCATGGAGGCGATCATGCATGTGCCGCATCCGCAGCGTCTGCTGAACGAGATGGCGCGGGTGACGCGGCCCGGCGGCAAGGTCATCCTGAGCATGACCAACCGCTGGCGCCTGAACGCGTTGGGCGAAGCGCCCGGCGCGCTCTACCGCCGGCTGGGCCTGGCGCAGCAGCCCACCACCCCGCGCTACATGTGGCACTATTCGGCGCCGGAGTTCAAGCGCTTTTTCGAGCGGGCCGGACTGACCATCGAACGTCTGCATGGGCAAGGGCTGTTCCAGGCCAACGCCCGCCTGTGGCTCAACAGCGAGGTTTCGCTGCCCATGTTCCCGCGTTGGTTTGCGGATGCTTTCTTTGCCCACGTCGAGCCGTTCCTGCGCGAAACCCCCCTGGCCGCGGTGATGGGCACCGTCATGGCGGTCGCCAGCGTCAAGTGACGCTTGTCTCTACTCCAAAATGTGATACAATAGACTCGATCGGTTTGACGATGACCATCAGGGTCTCTAGCGGGCGTGCCAAATGGTACTGCGATGGCAACGGCTCTAAGGAGGTATGTGCAATGCTGCAGACAATTGAGGCTGTTATTGACGAAAAGGGCATACTAAGATTCCTTGAGCCGATCAAGTTGCCGAGGTTACGACGCGTGATTGTTACAATTCTAAACGATGCGCCATCAGAAGATTTCTTCAATCTTGCACTCTTGAGCGAAGCGGTGTTGGCAAAAGACTGGTTACGGCCCGAGGAGGATGAGGCATGGTCACACCTGGCCCAGCTTCCATCGTTGTAGTTCCATTTCCGTTTTCGGATCTATCAGGCACGAAACTTCGCCCCGCAGTGGTGTTGGCGGATGCAGGTCGTGGTGATTGGCTGTTGTGTCAGATAACCAGTAACCCTTATAGCGACCCGGATGCAATTCCAATTACCAGCAAGGAATTGAAGAACGGTGTCTTGACCTCCACGATTAGTTTTGCAAGACCAATCAAACTGTTCACAGCAAGCGAAAGTGTCATGGATAAACGGGTGGCAATTGTGAGGGATGAGACATTCAAAACGATCTTGATGGCAACAATTGAATCCTTGCGAAAGAACATGCCACAATAGCCCATTACCCAGGAGCCTCAGATCCCTGACGCTTGTCTCTACTCCAAAATGTGATACAATGAGCTATCCCTAGTCGCTCCAGGAGGACGCCCAATGCAGAATCAACGCCGCTGGCTACCGATGCTGATCCTCATCCTGATCGTTCTGTGCCTTGTGCTCTATTTCCTGCTGCGTCCGCTCATGCCCATCATTCCTGGGACCCCCACCCTTACGCCGACGCCCACCAGCGTGCGTGAACTTGCCACTCCCACCCCCACCTTTGCGCCCAAGCCTACTTGGGGACCAGGCAACTCCATCCTGGTGCGTCGCGACGACTATCAGCCGACAACGCCGCTGCCAACGACCTTGCCCGCCCTGGCCTCTCACATAGACGTCCTTTGGGATCAAATCCCGGCCGTCGGCGGCGCCTTCAACTGGGCCACCATCGAGGCCAAAGTCAGCCAGATCGCAACCCAGCAGATCACCCTGTCCGATGGGCGCCGGATTCCCCGTCCTGTCTGGCTCACCCTGCCCGTCTTTTGGACGCAGGGCCTGGAGCGCAACGGCCAGCGCTTCTGCAACAACAACGTTCCCAACTCGGTCAAGGCCCTGGCGCCCGATCATGTCATCCAGATCACGCAGACTCTGGACGATCCGCCCCGGCCGCTCACCCCCTACACCGTCAATGTGCCGGCCTTCGATGACCCGGATTTTCTGGCCGAATATCGCCGCTTCGTCCTGGACGCCGGCCGCCAGTGGAACAACGACCCGCGCATCGCCGGCATCCTCATCGCCGGCGGCTACGACAACGAGACGCAGTTCACCGCGCCCTGGTGCTATGTGGCCGCCAATCGCCCTGACCTGCCCATCCGCTTATCGCACATGACCGCCTTCGTCACGGGCGCCATCGAGGCCTTTCACGACGCCTTTCCCAACAAGCCGGTTTATCTCAACTATGCTCCGGGACCCACAGATGAGAGTCGCTGCAACTTCGTCAACCTGATGCTCTCCTACAACCCACGCCACATCGGCGTTGGCTTCAACGGCATGAGCCCGGACGTGCCTGCCTTTGTCGAACACCCGCCCGTCCTCACCACCACCCCTACGCCGTCGGGCCTGGACTGCGGCTCGCTGGAGTTGATCAAACGCTACGCGGAGATTTTACCTGCCAAGTTCGAACCGGTCTTGCCTTTCCCCAGCGGCAACAACGTCGAGCTGCCATGGCGCTACTGGTCCTGGCTGGCCGCGCTCAACGCACGCGTGGACTTCATTGATGTGCAGGACGCCTGGTTCTGCCCGGCCGACCCTAACTCGGGCGCCTGCACCAGCAGCGTCAACACCCTCGCTGCCGTGCAAACCCCCAACCCGACCACGGGCGACGCCGGTTTTCCTGTGCATTTTGGCAACTGGATCGAACGTCAGCTCAGCAAGACCGCGGCCACCAATGACCAGCTCTGGGTGGTTTTGCGCGAGTCGGAATATCCGCCCGACAGCCGCTACTGCCTGGGCTATTGCAGCGGCTGGCCTGGCGACTTCGAGCATTACATCAAGGTCATCGCGACATCGCCGGCGCCGCTTCACCTCAGCGCCTACTGCGACGGCAATTCGTGCAGCACAGCCGGCCTGCCGTCCCCCATCGAATCCGTTTACTCGCGCCACGCCAAGCAGATGCGGTCCACGCGGCTGGGCTTCGACGTGGTGGATACGGTCTACGCCGGGCGCCAGCTCAGCAACATCACCCTGCGCCTGGCCTATGTGGACAAAGACACCAGCGATTTCGACATCGTTTACACGTCGGACGCGGCCGGCACGCGCCGGCGCCTGACCGTCAATCGTCAAGGCACAGGCGCCTGGCGCTGGGCCGCCTTCGACGGGCTGGACATCTTCGCCGGCAATCGGCTCGACAACAGCGCCGACATCCAGATCGAATACACCGGTTCAGGCATCAAACCGATCCTGCACATGCTCTGGCTCGACCTGCGCAATATCAGCGCCGGTGGAGTGACGCCCACCAACACCCCCACCGCGCCCACGCCGACGCGCACCCACACCCCGACGCGCACGCCAACCCCAACGCGTACGCCGACCCGGACTCCCACGGCCACGCGCACCTGGACGCCAACCATCACGCCCACACGAACCTGGACGCCCACTTCGACGGCGACCCCAACGCCGACTGTGACCATCACGCCCACACGCACCTGGACGCCCACTTCGACGGCTACCCCAACGCCGACCCGGACTCCCACGCCCACGCGCACCTGGACGCCCACTTCGACGGCGACCCCAACGCCGACGCCGACCATCACGCCCACACGCA
>JAYRVL010000497.1:0-2533 GCA_041918575.1 Anaerolineae bacterium
GACCGGAGATTGGAGACCGGAGATTGGAGACCGGAGACCGGAGACCATTCGCCTTCCACGAAACCCAATCTCTGATCTCGAATCTCTGATCTCTGCCCTCTGCAGACCGGAGACCGGAAGAACTCCCTTCTTCCACGAAACCCGATCTCTGATCTCGAATCTCTGATCTCTGACAGAACCCTCCCCTTCCCTGTTCTTTGTTGCCACGATGAGTGCTCACGCCCAGGGCGCCCAGGCTTACACCACTCCAAACAAAGAATATAAGGAACAGCATCATGCTAAAACTGCGCATTTCTCTCTGGGTTTGCGGCTTGTTCGCTCTCTCCCTCGCTCTGCTCCCCACCGCGATCGCGGGTCCACTCAGCCCGACTCTGGCCCCGCCTGCGCCGCCGGTCCTCAGCGAAACAGTTTCGATCAACGGCCTGCACGGCTGGACCGCCGCCCAGGGCAATCACCTGAAGCTCTTCGACGTCGCGCTGGATGAAAACCTGAATCGCATCTACGTGCAGGGCATTCTGACCGCCGGCATCGCGGTCATTGACGGCGCCACCGACACCCTGATCGGCAGCCTGAACAGCGGCGGCAGCGACAATGACTTCAATCGCCCCTACCTGGCGGTTCATCCCACCAACGGCATGCTCTACCTGGCCGGTTATGGCAACCACATTCTGCGCCGCATTGACCCGGCCGCCAACACCGTCACGGCCGAGGCCAGCCTGGCCGCTGATCCGGTAGGCGTGATCGTGGATGCGGCCACCAGCCGCGTCTTTGTCAGCCTGCAAACCACCGGCAAGGTGGCTGTCTACGACGCCGCCACTCTCGCCTCGCTCGCCACCGTTGACCTGGGCGCCGATCGCATCGGCGGCCTGGCCCTGGACAGCGCGGCCCAACGCCTGTACGTGGTGAACAGCAGCGCGCCCACGGCCGCCACTCCGCTCTATGTCATCAACACCGCCACCCTGGCGCAGCAGCCGTCGCTCACCATCAACAACGCCGGCGGCGCGCCCTTCAACTTTGTGGACGTTGACCCGGCCAGCGGCCGTCTCTTCCTCACCACCTCCAACCGTCTGTTCATCTTGAACAGCAGCGGCGCCCAGCTTGCCAGCACACTCCTGCCCGCGGACGCCAAACAGCCCCGCTTCTGGGCCGCCACCGGCAAGGTCTACGTCGTTTCCCGCGACGGCATCTCCCTCATTCGCAGCAGCCTGTCCGTGCTCGATGCCAGCACCGGCGCGCTCGAGCAGCAGCTCGACCTGCAGACCGGCGGCGCGCAGCGCATGGTGCTGAACCGCGCCACCGGCAAGCTCTACACCGCCGGCATGGAGTACACCCAGGTCGCGGTGGTCAACGCGCTGACCGTCAGCCTGAACGGCCTGCTCGACATCGGCAACGCGGTCGAAGATGTCGCGGTCGCGCCCACCGACGGCACGGTTTATCTCACCAACCGCCTGGGCGGCAGCACGCTCATGATCTACCGGCCCGGCAGCGGCGCCTGGAACGAACTGCCCACCGGCGGCTGGCCCACCGCGGTGGACGTGGACACCGCGCTGAATCGGCTCTTCGTCCTCAGTCACTACGACGGCGCCGTCACCGCCTATGCCCTGGCGCCGGACCCGCTCAACCCCGCGCTGCTGGGCAGCGTCAACCTGGGCTTGACCGACACCGAGGACGCGCTGAGCAATCAGACCGTGGACAGCACACATCACCGGGTCATCACCACCCATCCGGAGCGCGACAAAGTGGTCATCGTGGATGGTAGCAGCCTGAGCGTGGTTGCGACCATCAGCGATGTGCCGAGCTTCACCTATAACCCGCAGAATACCGCCGGCCCCGGGCACCTGCAGCCGGCCGTGGACGAAAGCCTCAACAAGCTCTACGTGCTGGTGTCACGCCAGCACAAGGTGGATGTTTTCGACGGCAACGCCAACTACGCCTACCTGCGCACCCTTGACCTGACAAACCAGCAATGGGGCTGGAGCAATGCGTTCACCGATCATGTCATCTTCGCGGACAGCAGCCGTCACCGCCTGCACATTGGCCCTATCCTGATTGACACCACCACCGACACCGTCACCGGCCTGCTGCCGGCCGGCCGCGGCAGCATGGTGGTTGACCTGGACGCGGCCAACAACCGGCTGTTGACCCTGGACTTGGCGACGACCGGCGCCCAGGCCGCGGGCCGCGGCCCGCGGCTGACCGGCCGCCCACGCCAGCCGGCCGGCGCGACCGCCTCGGTTTGGCGTCTCTACACGCTTGACGCCAGCAGTTTCAACCTGATCTCGCAGACCGATCTGCGCGACTTCACCTATGTGCCGCCCTACGCCGGCCTCGACGCCAGCCGTCAACGCTTCATAGCCGGCTACATGCAGCGGGCCGAGGTGGACATCTACAGCCTGGACGGCGCCGCGGTCACATCCACGCCCACGGCAACCCCCGCTGCCTTGACCGCCACGCCCACGCGCACCCCCACGGCTGCTGCCCCGACGGCTACGCCCACGCGCACCCCCACGGCTGCTGCCCCGACGGCTACGCC
>JAYRVL010000498.1:0-4259 GCA_041918575.1 Anaerolineae bacterium
CGATTCTTGCCAAGCTCGAATGGTATCGCATGGGCGGCGAAGTATCAGAGCGCCAATGGCGCGATATTCTCGGTGTGTTGATAACCCGCGCCGGCGCCCTCGATCTGGATTATTTGCGAAAATGGGCGGGCGAACTCAGGGTCAATGATTTGCTGGAACGCGCCTTACAACAAATGACGTAATCTCAGGGGCTTCACCGACTGCGCAAAGGCAAAGTTTCTGTGGTATACTTTGGGCCGCCCATCAGAAGATGTGGGCGAGGACAAGGACTCGATGCGCCAGGAACTCGATATTTACATTCGTGCCCGCTATCCGCTGTTGTACGTGGTGACGGCGGAAGAGGAACGCGCGCTGGCCGAAATCCAGAAGCTGGCCGATGAATCCAAAACGCGCAAGCAGGTGATTGCCTGGTCGTGTACGGAGGGCTTCGTCAACCAGGCCAGCGGTCGCAAGGATCCGGCCAAACGTGATCCACTCGTGGCGCTCAACAGCATCATGGAAGACAACACCCCGACGCTGGTCATTTTGCGCGACTTTCACCCCTTCTTCGAGAATCATGAGATCGTGCGTAAGCTGCGCGACCTGGCCCAGGCCCTGCAGAAGGGCCATCGCACCGTGATTCTGCTCTCGCCGGTGCTGCGCATCCCGCCGGAGCTGGAAAAAGAGATCACGGTCATTGACTTCAGCCTGCCCAATGAAACCGAGTTGGCTGACCTGTATGAGCGCGCGGTGCAGACGCTGGAGGCTGACGGCAAGGCGCGTATCCAGCTCGACCGGCGCGAGCGCGAGCGCCTGGCCAAAGCGGCCCTGGGGCTGACCTTGTCCGAAGCCGAAAAGGCGCTGGCCAAAGCCGTCATCATGGCCGGCGGCCGCCTGGATGGTCACGCCGCGGAGGCGGTGACGGCCGAGAAGAAACAGATCATCCGCAAGTCGGGCTTGCTGGAGTTTTACGACACTTCGGAGACGCTGACCGATGTGGGCGGACTCGATGTGCTCAAAGAATGGCTGCGCAAGCGGGTGCGCGCCTTTTCGGCCGAGGCGCGCGCGTTTGGCCTGCCGGAGCCGCGTGGCATCCTGCTGGTGGGCGTGCAAGGCTCTGGCAAGTCGCTGATGGCCAAGGCTGTGGCCAACGCCTGGCGCCTGCCGCTGCTGCGCCTGGATGTGGGACGCCTCTTTGCCAGCCTGGTCGGTTCGTCTGAAGAAAACCTGCGCACCGCCATCCGCGTGGCCGAATCCATTGCGCCGTGCCTGCTCTGGGTGGACGAGATCGAGAAGGGCTTTTCCGGCGTCGGCAGTTCCAACGTCAGCGACGCCGGCACCGCGGCGCGCGTCTTTGGCAGTTTCATCACCTGGCTGCAAGAAAAGAAGGCGCCGGTCTTTGTCGTTGCCACCGCCAACCTGGTGGATCAACTGCCGCCCGAATTGGTGCGCAAGGGGCGCTTCGATGAGATTTTCTTCGTAGATTTGCCCATGACTTCAGAGCGTGAGGACATCTTCCGCATCCATCTGCGCAAGCGCAACCGCGATCCGCAGCAGTTCGACATCACCACCCTGGCGATGTCGAGCGAGGGCCTGAGCGGCGCGGAGATCGAACAGGCGGTCATCGCGGGTCTGTACGAGGCTTTCGACCAGGGTCGGCCATTGACAACGGACGATATGGTCAACGTGCTGGCCGAAACGATCCCGCTGTCGCAGATGATGGAGGAGACGGTCGGCGCGCTGCGCGCCTGGGCCAAACACCGGGCGCGGCCGGCGTCATCGCAAACCCGCCTGTTTTGATAGACAATTTTGACAGACAATGATGAGCGCCTATGCTTGAACGATTCGAGTGGCTGGAAATTCCGGCCGAAACACAGACCCCCAGGAAACGTCACACCACCGCCGATGACGTAGTTCTGGGCAAGCGCTGCCCGGCCTGCGGCTGGCTGGATGAAGAGACTGCGCTGGAATGCTTCCGCTGCGGGCATCGCTACAATCGCCAGACGCAGTTAGTCAACGCCATCGAAGCGCTTGGTGTGCAACTGCCCCCGCGCGTCATCGAAGGGCAAAAAGACATGGCGCGCTTCCTGCGCCAACAAGAACCGGCCAGTCTCGACCTTTTCCACCTGCGCCTGCGCGCCGAATCGCTGCGCCTGTCGCGCGGTTTCGACGAATTGATCTGCCTGGAAGATGTCGCGGTGGATCACTACGATCATCAGTTGGACACGGCCCGCCGCGCCCTGCGCGACATGCGCGGGCGGGCGCTGCTGGCCGATGAGGTGGGCTTGGGCAAGACGATCGAAGCCGGCATCATCATGAAAGAGCTGATCGAACGCGGGCTGGCGCAGACGATCCTGGTGCTGACGCCGGCGTCGCTCACCGAGCAGTGGCGTCAAGAGTTGGAGAGCAAGTTTCGCGAGTCGTTCACAGTCCTCGATGCAACCAGCGATTGGGCCGCCATCGCTGGCGCCAGCACGGGGCGTTGGATCGTTTCTCTCGATACCGCCAAGCAGGCCAACCGCGCTTCCTATCTGCTGGCGCGAGACTACGACCTGCTGATTGTAGACGAAGCACACAAACTCAAGAATCGTAGCACCGTGGCCTGGCGGTTTGTCAACCAGATTCGCAAGCGCTACGTACTGATGTTGACTGCGACGCCGGTGCAAAACGACCTGACCGAGCTTTACAGCCTGGTCACCATTCTGTCGCCGGGGCACCTGGGCACGGTGCGCGGCTTCCGGCGCCAGTATTTCGAGCAGAGCGACGGGCGCCAGCCGCGCAACGCGTCGGCGCTGCGGCGGCTGCTCAAGGACGTCATGATTCGCAATCAGCGCAGCAAAGTGACGGTGCGCTTGCCTGCCCGTCGCGCGGCCGTCTATCATCTCAACCTGTCCGAACCCGAGCTGGACTTATATCGGCAGGTCACGCAGTACATCCGTGAGGAGTTCGAACAGGAAGGCAACAGCAAACATCTGCGCCTGGTGCTGCTCACCTTGCAGCGGGAGCTGTGCAGCAGCCCGCAGGCGGTGGCCGGCACCCTGCAAAAGCTGGTAGCCGACACCCAGTATCCGGAGGCGACGCGCCGGCGCCTGGCCGCTTTCCTGACCCTGGCGCGGTCCATTGGCGAGAGTCGCAAGCTGAGCGCCGTGCGCGAGATCCTGGGGCGCTTTCCGGGCAAGTTCCTGATCTTTACCGAGTATCGGCACACGCTGGAGCAGATCGTCAGTCAGTTGCGCGCCTGGGACATTGCCACCGTGGCCTTTCATGGCGGCATGAACGTTTTTCAGAAAGAGGACGCGGTGCGCGCCTTCGCGAAAGACGCGCGCGTGCTGGTCAGCACCGAATCAGGGGCCGAGGGGCGCAATCTGCAATTTTGTCATCAACTGATCAACTACGACCTGCCCTGGAACCCGATGCGGGTGGAGCAGCGCATTGGTCGTTTGCACCGCCTGGGGCAGCGACGCGAGGTCAGCATCTTCAACCTTTCCAGCAACGAGACGGTCGAATCGCACATTCTCAACCTGCTGGCCTACAAAATTCGCATGTTCGAGTTGGTCATTGGCGAGTTGGACTTGATCCTGGGCACGCTCGACGCCCGCAAGAGCTTCGAAGACCTGGTGCGCGAGGCCTGGCAAGACAGCCGCAGCGAGGATGACCTGGCCGCACGCATGAGCGCGATTGGCAGCGCCATTGATCGCGCCCGCCGTGAGTTCGAGGACATCCGGGAATCGAACAGCTTGCTCAACGCCTGGCTGGAGAACTGACATGCTGACGCCCTGGCGCCGCCGGCGCGCAAACAACCCGACGCTCACCCCGCCAGCTCCCCCAGATCGCGCACGCTGATGGCACGAAAAAAAACAACCGCCCCAACCCCGGCCGATTCGCCGCTGCGCCAACTTGCCCTGGAGTTCTTCGGCCTGTTTGGCGCTGCGGTCCGGCCCGATGGCGCAGCCGCCTTGACCGTTGACCTGACGCCGGAGCTGACAGCCCATTTCGGCAAGCCAACCCTCAGCCTGGTCTTTTCCACCGCGGAACTGTCGCCCTATCATGACCTGGTCGCGTACGGCAGCCGCGTATTCGAACGCATGATGACCTATATTGCCAACCATGGTTCGATGGCGCGTGCGGCCCTGCCGTCCCATTTTCCTGAACTGGCGGTCAGCCGCTTGCCCGGCGAGCTAACGCTGGCTGGCTGTGACTTGACCCACAGCGCGGGCAAGCGCGGCTGGCGCCACCTGATTCAGTTCAATTTTCATATCAGCTACCGCGCGGATGACAAG
>JAYRVL010000499.1:0-2089 GCA_041918575.1 Anaerolineae bacterium
ATGGACCACGCGCTTCTCTCCGTAACTGTATCTATCTGCGGTCTATTATACGGTCACGAAGGCGTAGCGTTGCGTCCAATAATCTGTATACTTCCCGAAATGTCGTCTACATCACGTTAGAGCGCATTTCTCGCCGAATGCAAATGCCGCAAGTCACCATCACTGTCGACATCAGGTGAAATGAACATCCTGAAGAGAGTTGGTGCTTATGCCATCGTCGCTTTGATGTTGCTCGGCATCGGGTACAAATTCATCCTGCCCTTCACTCCAGTGTGGTTTGATCTCTTAGCGTGGTCCGCTATCGCCATTGCATTTCTCATCGCGCTGGCAACATCCCAGAGGAAGAACGCCACTGCGAAGGATCCAGAGTCGAAATGAATACTATGGGTCCAAATTGGAATTCGTTGTGCTGTGGAAGTTCTGCGTCTCACGAAAGACCGCTCGGATCTTCGGCCGGCAACTTGCGCTCTCTCAAGAAACACCTCCCAACTAGCTGAGGCGCAATGAATGTTTCAAGCGGTTTGTTCGCTCACGACGAGTTTCATGCCCAGTTTCTCGGCGCGCTGGGAGAGTTGCCGGAGGACCCGTTGGCGGTAGCGCTCCTCGTAGTAGTCCTGGCCCTGGTCGGTGTACTCCTCGCCCTTGGTGAGCATTGTGTAGATCAGGCGCGCAAGCTTGTGGGCGGCGGCGGTCACGGCCTTGGGTTTGTCCATGCGGGCGCACATGCGGCGGAAGTACGCGCCCAAGGCCGACTGGCTGCTGCGCAGTGCCGCGGCGGCCAGGCGCAGGGCCTGGGCGGCCCGGTTGGCGCAGCGCTTGGTCTTGCCGCTCATCAGCTTGCCCCCCGTGATCTTGGTGCCCGGGCACAAGCCCAGCCAGCAGGCGAAATGCTTGACCGTGGTAAAGCGTGACATGTCGGCGCCCACCTCCGAAATGACTGCCAGGGCGGTCGTGACATCGATGCCGTCGATGCGCGTCAGATCCACGCCGCACATCCTGAATAGGTGCGCCCGCAGGTCGAACCGGGGCGCATTGCGGGCGCGGCTGCGCTTCTTGCCCTTGGCAGGATCGCCCTCATGAGTCTGCAGGCTTTCCAATTGCGCCTCGATCTCGCGGTCGCACTCGGCCAGCTGCGTGCCGATGAAATCGAAGGCGGCCAAGGCCTGCTTGAGGGCGAACAGATGCTCGGCGCGCCAGTTCCCCTCCAGGCTCTTGGCGATCTGCTCGGTGCTGGCCCGGATGCGCACGTTCTTCATGGCGGCCAGCCGCTGGCCGTCGCGCTCCCCGGCCACGATGGCGCGCAGGATCTTCTGCCCCGTCTCGCCCACCACGTCGGAAATCACGTTGGCCAGCTGGATGTTCATTTGTGTCAGCGCCTTTTGCATGTGCTGCACGTGCCGCCCCTGGCTGCGGAGCAGCATCTCGCGCTGGCGCGAGAGCGAACGCAGTGCGCACACGGCATCGGCCGGGCGGAAGGCGCCCCGCAGCAGACCGTAGGTCATGAGCTGTTGCAGCCACTGGCAGTCGAGCACGTCGGACTTCCTGCCCGAGACGTTCTTGACGTGGCGGGCATTGACCAGCAGGACCGTGAAGCCGCGCCGCTCCAGCAGTTCGTACAGGGCGATCCAATAGACGCCGGTCGATTCCATCGCCACCGTGTCCACCGCGCAGGCCTGCAGCCAGTCCGCCAGGGCATTGAGGTCAGCCGTGAAGCTCTTGAATTCCCGCACGGGCTCATCGTCCCGATCCGGCGGCACCGCCACAAAGTGGGAGGCGCTGCCGATGTCGATTCCGGCGGCATTGGGGTGGGTCAGGGTCAGCGCCTGGCGCGACTTGCCAGGCTTGAGATTGAGACTGCGATTGCGTTGGGCCAAGGCCTGCTCCATCATCCGGGTTGGAATGTGGCGCCGCATCGGGTACGTCGTCTAGCTCACTCTCTCAAACGGGATCACTGCTGTCCGGTTAAAACGCGAACAGAGTCAATTGGTTGTTGATGGTGATGTTGCCGGAACTGGAGTCGCTGCCTGGAAAGGCTTGCTGCAAGGGCATCTTCTCGAACAGGGTGACCGACAAGATCTGTAGCAATGTG
>JAYRVL010000500.1:0-5608 GCA_041918575.1 Anaerolineae bacterium
AGGTTGAGATCGTGCCGGGCTACTTCTTGCGCCTGACGGGCCGCCGCACGGGTCGTGGCCGCGTGGCGCAACAACGACTCCGCTTCGGCAAACCGATCCATCTCCAACAGGGCAAAGGCGCGGTTGTTGTCCACACGCGCCATCTGCGTGGTATTGCCCAGGTCGCTAAAGAGCACGTGCGCTCGTTCATAGGCAGCCAGGCTGGCCAGCAGCTCGCCCAGTTGGCGATGCGCCACGCCGGCGTTCATTTCCAACAGGGCCAGGTAGGGCTTGCCTGGGCCGGCCAGGGCAAGGCAGCGCGCCCGCGCCTGGTCGGCCAGGCTAAGCGCCGCCCGAAAATCGCCCAATTCAAGCCGCACAGCCACCTGGTTGACCTGTAGGATCGTCATTTCCAGCTGATGCTCGTGCGCGGCAAAATAGGCCTCAGCCTGTTGGTAGCAGGTGAGCGCTTCCTGATGAATGGAAAGATGGTGCAGGGCATTGCCCCTGGCCCAGCGCTCCCAGGCTTGCGCCTCCGGGGAAGCCAGCGCGCTCGCAACCGCTTGCATCAGCTCAGCCCATTCCAGCGCGCGGCGTGCATTGCGCAGCTTTTCCTCATCCACCCGCTGCTTCAGGGCGCGGATCACATCCAGGCTGAGGTGCGGCGTCAGGCTGTTCAGCACGCCCTGGCGGGCCGCGGGCGGGGAGCGCAGAAGCTGCTCGACCACCTCGGCGGCTGTCATAGCGCCTCGATGATCTCGATCAGCAGGTTGGCGTCGGGCAGTGTGAGGTGGAGGGCGTAGATGCCGGGAAGCAGGTTATCGAAGGCGAAGAAACCGAATTCATCAACCCGATCGCTGCGGACGACATCATCCGCCTGCGACAAGTTGGCCTGACGCGCCGCCGGCGCCAGCAGTTCGCCGCTGCTGAGGCTGAGCTGCCCTTCGACGCGCCACAACTCGCCGCTGTGCGCAGGTGGGATCATCTTGACCAACACTTGGTAGGATGGGGCGCTGAACAGACGCAGTCCCTTTTCCTCGCCGCGCAGAGCCAGGCCGGGCTGGAGCAGGGGCGGCTGTAGCGCCGCCATGATCGTGGCGCCGGCCTGACGCAAGCGTTCAACCAGAGATGTTTGCATGGGCGCAGTCAGTGGCAACGCTAGCCGCGCCAGGTCAGCCTGGCACGCGGAACACGTGGCAAGGTGTTGTTTGACGCGGCGTCGGGCCGGTCGCGACAGCAACCCGGCCTGATACATCAGCAGGTCATCCGGCGCGGGGCAGGCTGCGCGGCCAGACGCGGCCAGGAGTGCAGCGTCCATGACGGCCAGGCCAGCGGCCTCGGCCGCGCAAAAAGCGCAGCGCGCCAGGTGGGTCACTACGCCAGGTGGGGCGGCGCCCTCCAGGTAGGCCAGCAGGTCTCCTTCGTGGATTTCGTGTGGCGCAATGCAAACCGCGTTCATCTTGCCAACTCCTTTCGATGCTGCCCACTCAACGCTCATCGCGGCCGTTTGCCGACGCCGCGCGGTGTCCAGTTTAGGCCAGGGCGCGCCGCGCGCGCTTGAGCAGCCGTTCCTTGATGCGACGCACGGTCTGGACATCGGGAAACTCAGCCGGAAAGCGCGCGGCAATGTCGGCGGGCAACAAGTCCTGCTCGAAAGATAGGACCAGGATCAGTTTTTCTTGTGGATCGTTGACCTGGCTGGCCGCCCACTGTTGGGCCTGGGTCAGGCGTTCTGCGCGCTGCAGTTCATCGAGCGCCAAGTCGGCTGGCGTCAACGGCGTGGGGACGTTGGCCTGCATTTCACTCAGGCGCGCCAGCAGGCGTTCCTGGCGCTGCTGGCGGCGCTGTTGATCGAGCAACGTGGTGATGGCGCACTGGTGCAGATAGTTGAGCAGCGCGCCGACATGCTGAAAATGGGCGCTGAGGTCGCTGGCGCGCTGGCCGAGGCTGCACCAAAACTTTTGCCAGGCATCGTGCGCCAGGTCATCCACCTCGTCCGGCGTCAGGTCGCTGGCCTTGTGCAGCCAGCCGAGCACCAGGCGTTGATACTGCTGCTGCAGCGCTTCCCACGCGCCTGGCTGACGATCGCCCAGGGCGCGTTGAAACAATTCGAAACAGTGCCCCTCTTCCTTATCACGCGCCAGGCGCGCCTCTTCCTGGCACCGGCGAATGATCTCCGCCAGGGAGACGTGGCGTAAAGTCAGTGCATTCATTCGCCGGCTCCTCCCCGCTGCAGCAATTGCGAAATCGTAGTCTGCCAGTGGAATTACAACACCTTTGCGTCTTTCTGCGCCGCGTAATCATCTGCGCTGACAAAATCGCCGCCTGTCACCGCCTGGCTGCGCAGGCGGCGGTTGGCATCGAAGGTCAACGTCATCTCCAGGCGGTCGAAGCAGCGCCGGCTGCCGCCCACCAGCATCTTATGCACCACGAATTGACCGCTGTCATCCTCGCTCGGATCGTTGCGCATGTCAACACGCACCCGGATGATTTCGCCGCAGCGCCGGCAGCGCACATAGAACCAGGCGCCGGCATCTTCCGGCTTGCGTTCGCCGCCGTCGGCAAAAAGCGCTTTCAGGCTATTCAGTAATCCCATCCATCACCACCTTGTCACACGTTGCCGGCCAGCATGTCGAGCAGGCGACCGAGGACGCGTTCGCCATCGGCGCGCAGGCCGTTGTGCTCGTATTCGTTGGTCACCCACAGCTTGAGGCCAGCCACCTGACGCGCCGTTTGCTCGGCAAAGACCAGTTCGACATACATGTCATCATAATACGACAGGGCCGCGACCGGCACGCGGTTGGCAGCCAGCGCAGAGGGATCGTACAGCGGCGGCCAGCCGCCATACGCGGCCAGAATTTCGGCTGCGCCTTGCAGCGGCCGCAGATACGCGTAATCCTCGAACATCCAGGGATAGATCATCTCGCCGGTGAACATGAGCGGCGCCTGGCCGCTGGCCGCGGCCTGCAGATCGAATTCGGGAAACTCCGCCAGCATCCGCTGCGCGGACCAGGTTGAGGCCGCGCCCTGGCAGTAGCACGGTTCGTGCAGCAGCGCGTAGATCGGGTTCGTTTCGAAGGACTGCATGGCTTCCAGCCCGCGCAGAAAGACAAAGTTGATCTCCGGGCCGTTGACGCCGGTTACGAACGCGTGCTCCAGCAGGTAATGAACATTTTCGAAGCCATCGCTGGCGCCAAAGCCCATGCCGATTTGCTGAAAACGCCGCGCGCTCAGGCGGCCGCCGCCCGGCAAAGGCACGATGTGCCTGAGCAGATAATCGGCGATGCGCTGGCTGTGCGCTGCATCCTGCGGATAGCGCTCGTAATAGCGGCGATTCTTACCCAGCGTCCGGCGGTAGGTGGCGCGGTAGATGTCGTCCACGGAGCGATCCAGGGGCGCCAGGCCGCCGATGATGAGCGCGCCGGCCAGGCCCTGGGGCGCGCGCGAGAGGTAGGTCAGCACGCAGAAACCTCCGTAGCTCTGGCCCAGGGCCGTCCAGGGGGTGTCAGGCCCGGCGAGCGCGTGGCGAATCAACTCGGCGTCGGCCACAATGGCATCCGCGCGAAAGTGCGTGAGATAGTCGGCCTGCGCCTGCGGCGATGACAGCCGCGCCAGGGTTTGGAACGTCACCGGTGTGCTGCGGCCCGTGCCGCGCTGATCGAGCAGGAGGACGTGATAGTCCTGCAAGGCCCGTTTGAGCCAGCCGCTGTTGTTGAGCGGCCGCGGGGCGCCGAAGCCCGGGCCGCCCTGGAAAAAGACGAGCCAGGGCAGCGCGGCATCTTTCTTGGCCGTGGCCCTCACTTCCCTGGCAAAAATGGTGATCTCGTCCCCCTGCGGTCGGGCATGATCGAGCGGGACGCGAAACTCATGCTCGGTCAAGACAAGGCCGGGAATCTGGTTACTCGTAAGAATCATTGGACAAAATCCTCAACTTGATCCATCGTTGTGTGACACAGGGGCATGGAGGTCCGACGGGCTATCATGGCGCCCCTTATCGCGCTCCTCATTGCTTCCGCTCCCAATCTTCGAACGACTCACGGAAGCGCGGTTCGTTCGGCTGCAGCTCCAGCGCCTTTTCGTAGGCTTGTCGCACTTCGGTATCAGGAGACTTCAGCCAGGTCAGCGCTTTAGCCAGATCGAAATAGCACCACGCGTTGCGCACACGATCGTCAGACAACTGAATGGCGCGGCGCAGCAGCTCGACTGCGTCCCGCGTCAGCCGCTGCTTCGTCGCTCTGTCTCTCGACGCCGAAGTCATGGACAACTTCAGCTTCGTCTGCGCGTATTCGTGAACAGCTTTGGCGCTGTCCTTGATCATGTCGTAGTTTGACGCAAACACGCTGTGCGCGTCGGCAAACCGACCTGATCTTTTGTACAGCACCGCAAGTTCGATGAGATCATCAATTCTGGTAGGCGATGGCACTTGAGAGAGCAGGTCGGCCGCCTTAGAAAATTCTGATCTGTCAAGATAGTGTTTCGCCATGGCGAGGAAGGGTAAATGCGCATCTATCATCGGCGCGCCAGATCGAACGCTGGCGAAAAGTCTCTCTGCCGCGTGAACGTTGCCCAGGGAAGCATGGTATTCTATCAATTGCGCCACGAGCGCGCCTGATTTCACCGCCTGACTTGCCGCCTGCTCCAGGTTTTCAACGGCTCTTTGACGCTCACCCGCGGCCCACAAATGGGCGCTTTCGCGCAGGGCATGGATGACCACATACTGTGGATGGGCCGGCAGAATGACGCGAAAGTAGGTGCGGCTCTCATCGAACTCGAAGATCGGGCGCGGCGAACCGTTTTCGTTCATCTTGCGATAGATCTTGGGGATACCTGTCCCGCGGCCTTCAGCGAGGCGAAGCTCCTTCAAGAATTCGCCTATGCGTCTGTTGCGACTGGGCACCGGGGGCACGGTTGCGCCCACCTGGAAGTGCCGCATTTCGATGCCAGGCGCTGGCCCAGGATAGCTGATGATTTCCATCCGGTCAGGGTACAGGTAAACCTTCACCGGCTCCGGCACTCCTTCGTAGCTGCGATGATACACCGCGTTGACCAGGGCCTCTTCCATCGCTTCGTATGGAAAAGCGACCGTTCTGTGGGCCTCGGCCTGCCGGGGAATCTTCCGAATCATCGTGGTGCTCAGGGCATCCAAATAATCCAGCGCCTGCCTGATTTGCGCCGATAGCGGCCCGCGGAACAGCCTCTCTTCGATGAGATCACCGCCGGCGCCATCTCCAAACTGCACCACCTCGATCCTCGCGCCTGGGAAGTAAATCTCCGGGTCATTGACAAAGAAAAGGAGGGCGACATTCCTGGGCGCATCGAAACCGTTCACCTGGGCCGAAATCCGCATGTAGCGATATAAATCCCGATCTGCAACCTGGGCGCCCGGCGATACGAGATCGCTCTTGATGTCGGACAAGAAGTGGCGAACTAGCGTCGGCGAGATCACGTCAACCGTATGCCCCAGGCTGCGACGGTCGTCGAAGGGAACTTTGGCCGTCATCGCCATGAGCTGCGTGAGAATATCACCTCTGGCCTCGACGGTCTCGGCGCCCTGCCTGACATAATACCTGCGCTCACCGCCGCGGGTCGTCTCCGGCGCCTGATAGGGCCGCACATCGCCGGCCGGCGC
>JAYRVL010000501.1:0-11137 GCA_041918575.1 Anaerolineae bacterium
GAGGAGGTTGGAGATTGGAGATTAGAGATCGGGTTTAGGGAAGACGCGTCACTCGCCCTCGCCGGGTCTCCGGTCTCCGGTCTCTGATCTCGAATCCTCCGCAAAAAACGCACATTCTCTTCGATGCCGGCCTGCGCCTTCGCCGGGCCGTCGCGGTCGGTCACTTCGTAGCAGAGGCAGGCGCGCAGGCCGGATTGGATGACCGCGTCGGCGATCAGATCGAGCGAGCCGGCGATGACGTTGGGGCTGGCGTGATGGTCAATCAGGGTGGTGGTGCCGTGACGGATGGCGTCCACCAGGCAAACCAGCGCGCTAAGGCTGACGCCGTCCGCATCCAGGGCCTTGTCCAGGGTCCACCACAAGCGGCGCAGAATTTCGGGGAAGTCCCTGGGCGGGTCGCCGGGGATGTAGAGACCGCGCGCGAAGGCGCCGTAGAAGTGGGTGTGCGCGCAGATTTGACCGGGCATGATGAGCTGGCCGGCTGCGTCCAGACGCTGCGCAAGCGGGAAAGCGTCTTCCATCTCGACCGCCTGGCCCACTGCCCTGATTTCGTCCCCTTCCACCAGGACGGCCCCCCGCTCGATGATGCGATTGGCCGCGCCCAGGGTAATGACAGTGCCGTTGGTAATCAGTGTTTGCATCGTGAACCTCATGTGAATAGGTCAAGCTCTCTGCTTGCCGTGTATTTTGCCATCACGGTCTAATTGTGTAAAATTCAGTCAGATCAGAAGGCTGCTGCGCTGTGTCTGATGATGACCAGCGTCAAGCCAGCCTTGAACACGGGTGATATAATGACGATTAACGAAATCATTCAAGACCTGCATGGACTCGATGGTGAACTGGCACGTTTAGAAACGCGTTATGGACTACTCTCAAATGATTTTTACCATTTGTATAAGGCGGGAGAGCTGGAGCAAACCCGCGACTTTATCGAATGGATCGGCTACTACGAAGCCAGATTAGCACGTGAAGCGCGTTATCGGGAAATGATGTATGCTTATCTACGAGAGCTGCGTCAGGGCGCAGGACTGAGTGCCTTGCGTCTTGTTCCGATCACCCCATCGCGTCCCGTATTTGCCGGGGCGTCGTAAGCGTGATGATTTCAAGTCACCGGGAGTACGCCGGCTTTGTGTACGCACTTCAGCAGCAGCACCCCAACATCCGCCAGTCAACGCTCGTTCTGGCAAACATTGGCCCAAAACTCGGCAGGTTGCAAGGGCAACTCCATTTTGATCGTGGAATTGTCCTGGATGTCTGGGAACTGATTGATTTCGACGCCGGTCGAATTCTGAACTACAGTTACGAGATCTATCAGACCGGCGAGAAGATTTGCTGGTACGATCCTTTTGAGCACCCGCACATCCCAGAACTCGCCAGTACCCATCCGCACCATAAACACATTTTGCCCGATATCAAGCACCATCGAGTACCGGCGCCGGGCATTACTTTCGATGAATCCAATCTCCTTTTTTTGATTCAAGAGGTTGAGCGCAGCCTGCTCGCGTAATCGGATGCCAGTGAAAAGGCTTCCCCCCAAAAGGGGTTAGTTACCCTGTTTGTGCCATCCCCTCATCTCTGGACGTTCGCCGAGCCGATCGCGGGCGAGTTTGCTCTCGGTTTGCACGCCGTCCACCTGATCCCAGAACGGCAGGAGCAGGCTGGACATTTCCTCCGCGTGATCTTCCATGAGAAAATGCTTGGCGTTGAGTAGATGCACCGCGGCGCCCGGCACGCGCTGCGTAAACCATTCGCGCTGGCTGGCGGGGATGGCCGGATCGTTTTGACCCCAGATCACCAGCGCCGGTTTGCCGAGCCTGCGCAGCCCTTCATCCAGGAAGCGGTTCTTCTCAGCCGTTGTGTCAATCGTCTGCATGATCTTGAGAAAGCTCTGCTGCCCGTCGTTGTGCGTCAACATGCGGCGGTAGACCTGCATGTCGGCCAGGCTGACGCTGTACTGGCCGGTGACGCCCATGCTGCGCCAGGCGAGCAGCATCAACCGCGGCTGTAAGAGAGCGAAGGTCAGGCGGTTGAGGCCGGGCGTCGCCAGCAGTTGCATGATGAGCGGCATCTTGTAGGTGCTGGCCTGCATGGGCGCGTTGAGCAGGGTAATGCTGGCAACCATGCCAGGGTTGCGAATGGCAAACTCCAGGCCGATTGGCCCGCTCAGATCGTGCAGCACCAGGTGCATTGGCTTGAGCTTGAGTGTGGTCGCGAAATCGGCTACGAATTGGGCGAGCGCCGTCCACGAATAGTCACGGCCGGGCGGTTTAGCTGAAAGTCCCAGGCCGGGGAAATCAGGCGCCAGGACGAAATGACGTCCCACGCTCAGCGAAATCAGCTTGCGATAGAGATACGAACTGGTCGGCACGCCGTGCAGCATGACCACCGGGCTGCCGTCGCTGCGGTCGCCTTCGGTGCGGTAAAAAATGCGCTCGCCGTTGACGGTGACATATGCGCCGGCCGCCTCGTGCGCCCGAAACTGCGCGTCAGAATCACGAACCTGCATGAGTCAATCTCCTCATCCTTGAATCCGATTACGAATCTGCGGCGGTGATTCCGCGGCCCTACGCGGCCTGGCGCGCCGCGCGTATCTTGTTGTCAATGTCCGCGACGAGCGCCTGATGCTCCAGCCACCAGGCCGGATCCTTCTGGGCATCCAGTTCCTGCACCGACTTGCCCTGCTGCTCCACCCAGGTGTAATACTTCAGATTGTGCCAGCAGGCGCGGGCGTGCTGCGTGCCCTCCCGAATCCAGTCGGTCTTCTGACCGTGGAAGATGGACTCCACGCGCACGGCCGCTTCCGTTTCGTCCATGCGACCGTAGCAGGCGGTCATCGCTGCCATGACCGAGTAATAGCGGTCAATGGCATCGGTGCAGATGGTGACCACCGTCTCCTGACTGCCCAGGCCGTAGTATTTGGCCGTCTTGATCGCGCCGAGCACGTTGCAAACGCCGCTGATGCCAAAAATGGCCGCCATGTTCTGAATCGCATCGGACGCAATGCCATAGCGCCGCTGCAGCGTTTCCCAACCGGCCGGCTCGGTCAGCAACTGCAGCCCCTTCTTGCACTCGATGTCGTCCAGGCACATGATCGCGTCCATGTTGTTGACGTTGTGAATCCAGGTGACGTGCTTGTCGCCGATGCCCTGAATGTCATGGCTGCCGTAGCCGTTGTTGTACATCGTGGGGCACTGCACCGGTTCCAGGCCGATGATGCGATGGTCCGGCCACACCTGCTTCAGGCGGTCGCCCGCGGCAATGGTGCCGGCCGAGCCCATCGCCGAGCAGTAGGCGGCAATTTTACCGTTGCCGATGCCCTGGCTGTGCAGGAGCGCGGCCAGCTCCACGATGGTGTTGCCGGTGACATAATAATGAAAACGATAGTTGCCCATCACCTCGAACTGGTTGAGCACCCGCACCTTGGGATCGCGGCGCAGTTCCCAGGTCTTGTCGTAGATTTCCTTGACGTTGGACTCGGAGCCGGGCGTGGCGATGACGCGGGCGCCGTAGCTGCGAATGCGCTCGAAGCGTTCCTGGCTCATCTCCGCGGGCAGCACTACGATGCCGTCGAAGCCCATGCGGCAGCCCACCCACGCGCCACCGATGCCGTAGTTGCCGGTGCTGGGCCAGACGAGTGTGTGCTGGCTGGGGTCCACCTCGCCGAACAATTCTTTTTCTACCAGCACGGAGTAGGCCGCGCCGACCTTGTGCGCGCCGGTGGGGAACTCCTTGCCGTAGAGGACGACGATGTTCGCGTCCACGCCGGTCAGCGCCTTGGGCAGCACCTGGTTGTAGGGCGTGTTGGCCGCATCCTTCCAGGTGATGTTGAACAGGTTGATCGGATCGAGCGGGTCCTCGGTCTTCATGCGCAGCGCGGCCGCGCGCGTCGCGGGCGCAATCGTTTCGGGGTGCAGCATCTCTTCGAACGTGGGACCGGTAATGATGGATTGGTGTGTCATGACGTGGTCTGTTCAGCCTTTCATTCTCGTGGATTCACACACTGATTTGCTCACTTACTTTTCTTGCGTGGCAGTTGTTGGACTCTCGTCGCCAGTCTTTGGTAACGATCGAGAATCTCCGGGGCTTGCAGCGCTTCCGCAAATTGCTCTATCCAGTAACGAACATAATCCTGATCGAGATGATTCCATTGTTCGATGAGCAACGCCTCGATGTCAAGCCAGTCTTTCTCACGCCGACTGTAGACCTTCTGGATCAAGAGATCTTCGGCCGTGCAGACCCAGGCCGACCACCCGCCCATCTCCTTGCGCACCGCTCGTTCAATGATCTGTTCTTCATAGCCAGGGCCGGCCAACAGGAAATCAACGATGACATGGTCAATCTCGACAGCAACGACAAACGGATGCGCTTTCAGATGTTCTCTGGCAGGTTCTGGAAATGCGGCGCGAATGGCTGCACGCGTTTGTGCATAATTTGCGTCCGGCACAAAGATACGAATGTCAACATCATACGTGACCCGCGCAAAACCCCATTGAGCCAACGCAATCCCCCCGACGATCGCGTAACGAAAGCCCGCGCCTTCGAGAAACTCAATGGCCTTACGAAGTGACGGAACCAGATGGGCTTCCATCTTGACTTCCTTGACTTCCTTGACTTCCTTGACTTCCTTGACTTCCTTGACTTCCTTGACTTCCTTGACTTCCTTGACTTCCTTGACTTCCTTGACTTCCTTGACTTTCTTGACTTTCTTGACTTCCTTGACTTCCTTGATCTCCTTGACTTCCTCTCTTACCCCTGGTCTTGCTCTTGGGCGCACGTCTCCAGGCATTGACCCGCGCCACTGTCGCATGATAGGTTTCCCACTCAGCCATTTTTTGTGCCCGGTCGCACTCGCCTGGCGATGCAGTATGCATACAGAATTCCCACAGAACAACGTACTGCTGCCATGTTTCCAGGGATGGTTGGCTGCCAGCGCTGAGCGATTGATCCATCAGTTCCGCCTGATTCCACAGATCGTACATCCGCTTCCAGGCGCGCACCATCTCTTTGTTGCCCACCAGGCCGCCGGCCGGATCGTAGCGTTCGATCAGGCCCTCGAGTTGAGCGGCGTTGATCTCCATCTCGCGCTCCAGCTCATCCAATCGGTAGATGCTGCCCGGCGCAGGCTCGGCGACCCGCTGCGCCGACGCGGCGGCGGCCGGCTCAGCCACGGCCCCGTCAGGCAGACCGGTTTCCCCTGACTCGCTCATCCCTCACCTACCCTGCGCCTGCAGCGCCTTCTTCACCGCGGCCAGCGTCGGTTCGATGATCGTCGCCTGGCCGCTGGCCTTCATCGCGCTGCCAATGTCCTTCAGCCCATTCCCCGTAATCATCAGCGCCACCGACGCCTCCGGCGCGCTCTCCGCTCCCCGCTCTCCAATCTCCGCCACCAGCCCGGCCAGCGCCGCGGCCCCGGCCGGCTCCGCAAAGACGCCGGTCAGCCGCGCCAACAGCGGGATCGCGGCCAGGATTTCGGCATCCGTCACCCGGATGGCCTTACCGCCCGTCTCCCGAATGGCGCGCAGGCCGCGCAGCCCATCGCGCGGCAGGTCGGCCGCAATGCTGTCGGCCACAGTGCTGGCCTGCACCGGCGTGATGGCGTCCGCGCCGCTGGCCCACGCGTCGAAGATGGCCGCTGAGCCGCTGGCCTGCACCCCCATCAAGCGGGGCATCTTGTCAATCCAGCCCAGCGCCAACAGATCCTGCAGGCCGCGATGCAGCCCGGTGATGATGTTGCCGTCGCCCACCGAAACGAAGATGGCGTCCGGCGCCCGCCACTGCAACTGCTCGCAGATTTCATACGCGGCCGTTTTCTTGCCCTCTACGGTGAAAGGATTATAACCGGTGTTGCGGCAGTACCAGCCGAACTCTTTGGAGGCCGCCAGGCAGAGATCGAACGCGGCGTCATAGTTACCATCCACCAGGAGGACCGTGGCGCCGTAGGTCAGCAACTGCGCCACCTTGGCCGGCGGCGCAGTTTTGGGCGCAAAGATGACCGTCGGTTGACCGATGCTGGCGGCCAACCCGGCCAGCGCGGCGCCGGCGTTGCCCGTGCTGGCCGTCGTGACGACGGCCGCGCGGCGCTCCTGCGCCTTCATCAGCGCCAGCGCGCTGGCGCGATCCTTGAACGACGCGGTGGGGTTGCGACCATCGTCCTTGACCACCAGGTTGGACAGGCCCAGCCGGTTGCCCAGGGCTTTGGCCTGATAGAGCGGTGTGCCGCCCACGTGCAGCGGCGGCGCGGGCGCGTCGTCCATCACCGGCAGCAGCGCCCGGTAGCGCCACATGGACGTGTCCCCACTGGCCGCCAGGGTGCGCGGCGATGCGGCGGCCGCGATGCGGGCGTAATCATAGATCGCATCCACGATGCCCGCATCCCCGTGATGCGGACAAACATATTCGATCTCATGCGGTGCATAGGTCGCGCCGCACAGCGTACAGCGCCAGCCGATCAATGCGTTCACCGGTCGTTCTCCCTGGCTTGAAGATGTCTCGAGGAAACAGGCGCAATTCGTGCCGGCTTGCAGTATAGCATCACAATCAACTCAGGTCAAAGAGCCTGCAAAGCTCACGATAGCGCCGCCTGCGCGACGCGTTGGCCCCCCAGAGCAGTCGCCAGGATGGATTGGCCGGGGAAAATGCTGTCGCCCACCAGCCACAGACGCCGCCCCAACCGCGGCCCCCAGGCCCGGAACAGGCTCGTCTGCGGAAAGCCGCCCACCCAGCCCCGGCTGCGCCGCGTAAACCGCTGAAAGCTGACCGGCGTACCGGGCAGGATCAGACGAGCGGCTGCAGCCAGCCCGGGAATGGCAACCTGCGCCGCGGCCATGACCCGCTCGGTGTATTCGACTTTGCGCGCCTCGTATGCGGCGCGGTCCTGCTCGAACAGACGCCACCACGCGGCCAGGTTGGTGTGCGTGCTGATCGTCAGAGTGCGCTGCCCGGCCGGCGCCCGGCCCGCGTCGTCGGGCAGGCTCAGCGACAGGAAGACGCTGTTGCCTTCGCCCAGCGGCTCACGCACCAGCACCTGGTGATGCAGCGGAAGATCGGCCGGCAGCCCCGCGCCGTCCAGCCCAACGTAAACCATTGTTGTCAGACACCCCTTTTGACAGGGTTCGAACGATGGAGTCACAGTGACAACAAACCTGTTCTTGCAGTCCAATAATTGACGTAAGTCAAGAACTTCGTACAATTCAGTGAGCCAAAAGCTCACCATTCGCAGGAGGTCATGCCATGAAGTGGTCATTTCGGATCGCCCAGGTCTTTGGGATTGATATCAAGATTCATATCACCTTTTTCCTGATTCTGATTCTGGGCGCGGTTCAGTGGGGCGGGCCGGCCGGCCTGAGCGGCGCGGCCTTCGGCGTTCTGTTGATGTTACTGCTCTTCACCTGTGTCACCCTGCACGAGTTGGGGCACAGCGTGGTGGCGCTCCGTTTTGGCATCCCCGTGCGTGAAATCATCCTGCTGCCGTTGGGCGGCGTGGCCCTGATCGGCCGCAACCCTGACAAGCCGTTGCACGAGCTGCTCATTGCCGCCGCCGGGCCGTTGGTCAACTTCGTCATTGCCGCCATCCTGCTCGTCATCACCGGCTTCGCCGTGGGGCCGAACGTCCTCGATGGCCGCGGCCTGCTGGACGACATGCAGATGACGCCGTCCCTCTCCTCACTGCTGATCTGGCTGGTTGCGGCCAACCTCAGCCTGGCGCTCTTCAACCTGATCCCGGCCTTCCCGCTGGACGGCGGCCGCGTGCTGCGCGCCCTGCTCGCCATGCGTCTCGGTTATCCGCGCGCCACCGCCATCGCTTCGGTCATCGGCCAGTTGGCGGCTGTTGGCCTGGGTCTGGCGGGTGTTCTCAGCGGCAACTTCATCCTGGTGTTGATTGCCATCTTCATCTTCACCGGCGCAGGCCAGGAAAATTCCGAGGCGCAAGCGCGCACCGTCCTGGACACCATGCGCGTGCGCGACGCGTACAACCGGCACGCCATCTCCCTCACCATTGGCGACCGCATGAGCAAGGTGGTCGGCCACATCCTGACCAGCTACCAGCCCGATTTTGCCGTCACGCAGGGCGACCGCCTGCTGGGCGTCATCACGCGCGAGGATGTGCTGCATGCGCTCAACACCGAATCCAACGATCTCTATGTCACCCAGCTCATGCAGCGCGAATTCGTGCGCGTCGACGCCGGGCAATCGCTCGATGAAGTGCGCGCGATCATGAGCGAAAAGAGCGCGCGCACGGTGGCGGTTTACGAAAACGATCATTACCTGGGATTGGTGAGCCTGGAGGACATCGCCGAGGCGTTCACCGTGCTCAGCTTCGTCAAACGCTTCGAGCAGCGACGCGCCGTCGCCGACTCGCAGCCCGCATCGTTGCCCGCCGAATAGAATTCGGGGCGAAGGGGCGTTCCGCCGCAAGGTCGGCCTGCGCCGACCGGCCGTCAGGAGCGATTTCAATCGCTCGATGCAGCTCAATGCAGTTTTGGATCATGAGCCAAACCATGCCCGATCAACCGGATGAAGTGGAAAACGGCCCTGAGGCTGGCAGCGATTACGCGCGCGGCCTGGCGCTGTTGGTAGACCTGCGCCAGCGCCCGGCGACGCCGGACGAAACGATGCACTTGTGGCGCCTGGCCATCGCGGGTGCGGCCGCGGCCATGTCTCCGACCGGCGAACGGGGCGAGACGGCCACCGGGGTGCTGGCGGCCCTGCCGGCCGCGCGGGCCGATCAACTCTTGCAGATGTCTCGCGCCTTGTTCAAGCAGGCCAACCCGCGCGCCTGGCGCGGCGTCATCTTGCTGGCCGAAGCGCTGGCCCTGCGCGCGCAGGCGCTGCGCCTGCCCATCGCGATCGGCGAGGCGCCGGCGCGGCGCGAGCAGGCCATCGGCTTTGCTCTTGCGCAGGCCCAACGCAGCCTGAAACGCCGCAAGTATCAGCGCGTCCTCAACATTCTGCGCGACCTGTTGGCCCTGGCGCCGGACAACCCTGAGGCGCAGGCGCTGCTCGACACCCTGGCGCAGGCGGCCGAAGCGCAGGCGCAACCGCCGCGGCGCCGCGGGCCAGCGCTTGCGCTCCGTGAAGAGGACGACGGCGCGCTCATCACCCCGCCGCTGCCCATCTGGGATGAAATTGCCCTGCCAGACGCAGAGCCAGAAGCCAAGCGCACCCCAACCCCTCTGCGCGACGTGGACCTGGCGGCCGTCCTCGGCCCGGATGGTCCCATTGCCCGCTCCCTGGGCGAGCGCTACTGCTTTCGCCCAGGCCAACTGGAAATGGCGGAGGCGGTTATGCAGGCCATCCGTCGCTCCGGGCAGGTGCTGATCGAAGCGGGCACCGGTTCCGGTAAGTCGTTTGCCTACCTGGCGCCGGCCATCTGGTCGGGTCAGAAAGTGCTGGTGGCAACGGCCAACAAGCTGCTGCAGGATCAACTCTGGCTCAAGGACATCCCCGCGCTGCAGCGGGTTGCCCCGCAGCCGTTCAAGGCCGGCCTGCTCAAGGGGCGCAGCAACTACATCTGCAATCGCAAGCTCGACCAGATGGCAAAACGCCCGACTGAGGAGCAGCGCAGGGCCGGGTTCAGCGCGGCGCGCTTTGTCGAATGGGCGCAGTCGGATTCAGGCGAAATGGACGCGCTCGACCTGCCGGAGCGTCTGCGCCCGCATCTGACCATCGAAAATCATGAGTGCCTGGGCAACCGCTGTTCGCTGATCCGCCTTTGCTTTTACGAGCGGGCCAAGCGGCGCCTGGATCAGGCCGATGTCGCGGTTGTCAACCATTCGCTGCTGGCGCTCAATCTCAGCAGCGAGGCGCCCTTCTTCACTATGCCCGATGTCGTCGTAGTGGACGAAGCGCATGAACTGGCAAGCTACACCGCGACGGCCCTGCAGCTCACGCTGACCTATGGCAAGATGCAGGGCCTCATCAGCTCCAATCATGTCAACTACTACCTGGCCGGCGAGTTGCGCGGCCAACTGCAGAGCGACAACAACACTCTGTTTGCCGATTTGATCGCCAATGCGCCGCGCGAGGCCTTTGGGCGCTGGGAGCTGACGGGTGCACAGCCGGAAATGGCCCGCATGGCGCTGCACCTGCAAGAAGCCGCCAAGGCCATGCAGGCGATCAAGGCGCCCTACGGCAGCGAGGAGATGAACGCGGAGTTTCGGCGCTTCGTGGATCACCTGGCGCTGTCACAGTTCGAGATGCAGATGATGGCCGCGGAGGTGCCCGCGGGCCGGGTGCGCTTCGTCGAACGGATGAACGACGGCGACCCGCGCTCGCTCTTCGTCATCCAGCGGCCGCTGGATGTCAGCGATTTCCTGGCCGAGCACCTCTTCGACAAGGTCAAAACGGTCATCTGCACCTCGGCCACGCTGCGCACGTCGGACGGCTATGAATTCTTCCGCCGCCAGGTGGGCGCGCCGGCCGATTGCGTCACGCTCGATGTCCCCAGCCCCTTCGACTACCTGAACAATGTCCTGATCTACACCGCGCCCCACCTGACGCCGCCGGACCGCAACGGCGACGAGGAGGCCTATCAGCTCGAGCTGGCGCGTGAGGTTTATCGGCTGATCACCTACAGCGGCGGCCGGGCGCTGATCCTCTGCACCTCATTGGCGCGCATGCGCTACCTGTACGACACGGTTAGCCCGCACGTCAAGTTTCCCCTGCTCAGGCAAGGCGACGCGCCCCGCGCCGACCTCATTCGCCAGTTTCAGGCCGCGGGCAACGCGGTGCTCTTCGCCACACGCTCCTTCTGGCAGGGGGTGGACATCCCCGGCGAAGCCCTGAGCCTGGTGGTGATTGACCGCCTGCCCTTCCCTGTGCCTTCCGACCCGGTGGTGGCCGGCCGTGATCGCCAGCTGCGCGCCAGCGGCGGTGAGCCGTTCTACCAACTGATGCTGCCCGAAGCCACGCTGGCCCTCAAGCAGGGCGTGGGCCGCCTGATGCGCTCCGAATCCGATCGCGGGGTCATCGCCCTGCTCGACTCACGCCTCCTGCACAAGTTCTACGGCCGCAGCGTCCTGGCCGCCCTCCCCCCCGGCCGCGTCACCAGCGATCGGCTGGATGTCAAGCGCTTCTTCGATGCTGGATAGCCGCCCCCTGCCCCCCAATTCTGGGGGAGCCGAATGCTTTTCCCCCC
>JAYRVL010000502.1:0-2611 GCA_041918575.1 Anaerolineae bacterium
CCAGACGAAGCCCTGGAAGTCTACGAAACAGGCGCCGATTTTCTTGAAGCAATCAAGGATCTGTAATGGCCTACATGTCGGCCCCAAATCACCAGATCTGTACGAACGCTTGAAACTAGCCCGACCATTGCGTCAATAGAAAACAGCACGCAGGTGGGCGCCCGGCGGTACGCCCATCGGGCGCGATTTCAATCGCTCTTGCGCCGGCCGTAATCGAACGACGAGGTGAGCACAATGACCTACGACTTGGTGATTCGCGGCGGCCGCGTCATCACGGCCACCCATGAGCTGACCGCCGATGTGGCGATTGACGGCGAGAAGATTGCGGCGATCGGTCATGGTCTCAGTGGCCACCGCACCCTCGACGCGGATGGCCTGTTTGTGCTGCCGGGCGCGGTGGATGGGCACGTGCATTTGAACCTGCGCACCGCCTATGGCCGCACCGCCGACGATTTCTACCAGGGCACGGTGGCGGCCGCGTTCGGCGGCGTCACCAGCATCGTAGATTTCGTTGATCCCCGGCCCGATCAACCACTGCCGGAGGCGCTGGCCGAGCGCCGCGGCGAGGCCGACGGCCGCGCGGTGATTGACTACGGCCTGCACATGACCCTGACCGGCCCCATGATCGCCGCTCGTCCGGCCTGGCGCGACGAGGCGCCGCTGGTGCGCCGGGCTGGCTGCTACTCCTTCAAGCTCTACACCGCCTATCCCGGCTACTACCTGCCCGACGATGCGCTGCTGCAGGCGCTGGAAGCCGTGGCCGCGGTGGATGGGCTGGCGGTGGTTCATGCCGAAAACTGGCCGGTGATCCAAACCCTGACGCGGCGCTTCGTGGAGGCGGGGCAGGTGGAACCGCGCTGGCACCCGCACAGCCGGCCCGCCATCACCGAAGGCGAAGCGGTGCAGCGTGTGCTGGCCCTGGCGCGGTTCGCAGGCGCGCGCGTCCTCATCTTTCACATCTCCTGCGCGGAGGCCAGTCACGCATTGGACCTGGCGCGGGCGCAAGGGCAGGTGGCCTTTGGCGAAACCTGCCCCCACTACCTGGTCCTGGACGATTCCGCCTATCTGCGCCCCCTGCCGGAGGCGCTGCGCTTCTTGTGCCAGCCGCCCATTCGCGGGCTGGATGAACAGCAGACGCTGTGGCGGGCCGTGGCCGGCGGCGACCTGGACGTCATCTCCACCGATCACTGCCCGCACCCGGACGAGCAGAAACAGGCCGGCGCGACCAATTTCACACGCACGGCCGGCGGCATCTCCGGCATCGAAACGCGGCTGGCGCTCATGCACACCTTTGGGGTGCGCCGCGGCCTGCTCAGCCGTTCGCGCTGGGTCGAACTGTGCTGCACCGCGCCCGCGCGCCTCTTTGGCCTGCCCGGCAAAGGCGAGCTCCTCCCCGGCGCGGACGCGGACATCGTCCTCTTCGATCCCACGCGGCCGGTCACCCTCAGCGCGGCCGGTCTGCACTCCGCCATTCCCTACAGCCAGTACGAAGGTGTGCAAGTTACCGGCTACCCCGTGACCACCCTCAGCCGCGGCGAGGTGATCGCCGCCGACGGCCAGTTCAGCGGCCGCCCCGGCCGCGGCCGCTTCTGCGTGAGATGAGGATGGGTTGTCAGCGTGCGCTTGCCAGGCGTTGCGCATAATGCTAGAATACCAATTGCTAAGTCAGGGGGAACGATGCCAGCAAGAGATCTGTATCACGGCGCTGTCAGGAATGCACTCATCAAGGATGGCTGGACGATCACGCACGATCCATTTCGGCTATCCTGCGGAGGCCGCGACATGTACGTTGATCTTGGCGCCGAAAGGCTCCTGGCGGCTGAGAAGGATGAACGGCGTATCGCTGTCGAGATCAAGAGCTTCATTGGCGCCTCCGAAATGCAAGACCTGGAGAGGGCGATCGGCCAGTTCGTTCTCTACCGTGTAGTGCTTGCTGAGCGAGAGCCGGATCGAACGCTCTATCTCGCAGTTCCTCACTTCGCGTTGCGCGACGTCTTCGAACAACCGCTTGGCGAGCTCTTGCTCGAGAAACACCTTGTTCAAGTAGTCGGTTTCGACCCCGATCAGGAGGTTATTGTGCAATGGAAACGCTAGACCATTACCGGAATGCTATCGAAAACACTCTAAACGAATATACGCAGATTCCTTACGCCTACGGCGATATCCGCACAGAAGCGATATTCGATCGCAGCAACGACCGCTATCTTTTGGTCAACGTTGGTTGGGATAGGGGGCGGCGGGTGCATGGCAGCCTGGTGCATATTGATATTATCAACGGCAAGGTTTGGATCCAGCGCGACGGCACCGAAGAAGGAGTCGCGAACCAATTGATGCAGGCCGGCATTCCCAAGGATCGCATTGTCCTCGGCTTCCGCCCGGCCGAGGTTCGACCTTACACCGAATTTGCCGTTGCGTGAGATGTCATGAACACCACCCTGAAAGCTGGTGTGCAATTTTCTTGAAATCCACCGCCAAAGGAGTCTCGCCATGCCACGCTGGTTCAATGTGGCCGGACCGTGTAATCCAAACATTCACTACATGCTGGCGCCCCTGGCTCGTATCCCCGCGGTGATGCCGCTGATCGAGCAACAGAGCTATTTTGTGATCCACG
>JAYRVL010000503.1:0-3517 GCA_041918575.1 Anaerolineae bacterium
TCCAATCAGCCGCTCGTCGCCGTGGCAGAGACGCTCAAGAGTGGACAGTGGCTGGCCAGCTACAACAGCATCAACCGGTAGCTGGACTCGTAGAATCGCACAGAAAACATCGAGTTTTCATTTCGCGCAGAATTGCCTCGAAATTCGTCGGTTTTTACCCCTAAAAACACCCGTTTGTAGCCAGTTTGTAGCCACCTCCGTGCTATACTTTATGATAGCTTGTGACGCCATCAAGCGTGAGTATTAGATAGTCACTGCTCTAAGAACAGGTGCGTCATCTGGACAGATAATGAGTGGTTGGGGAAATCGAGACGTTCGGCATGTGATAGCCATTTATGGCTACAATGCGCCTGGTGCGACTAACACGACCATTTAGGAATGAGAATTTTTTAACTGTCCAGTTCCGAGCAAATTCTGAGCATACAGACAGCACCAAAGCGGACACTTATTAAATTCTCATTCCTTACTATACGGAAACCTCTGGTACGGCGGCAGGCTATTATGGCTCTTATCGTCAGAGCATGCCTATGGAACAGTTGTAGCAGCACGTCAGCCGTAACAATTCACAGGTCTGGTGACACCGATGATCAGAGTATTGCCTGTAAGAGTCAGAGCGAGTGTCTGGCTTAACTTGGCGATTGGCCTATCAATGCTGACCGCCTGCCAAGCGACGCGAACACCCCTTATGTCTCCGTCAGATGAAGCTCCTGGCGAGATCAGTCATGGCAGAGAATTGACTTTTACACCAACAGCAACGCCTGCCCTGGTTCAAGCGATACCTTCGGTATCTGCCACTCCATCGCAGACCAAGACTCCTACCATATCTGCATCGACGCCGTCGTTTACCCCCACATCACCTTCGAAGCCGACTCCTACGCCTACTGCCACTGCGGTTTGGGCCACTCTGACGCCGGCGCTATTACACCGGTTACCGGCACAAACCCAACGCGCAACCTGGCTTGTTCCCGATGAGACCCACCTGTACTTTGTCTTAGGTTCAGACGACCGGCGTCATATTTTCCGCTATCCCTTTGCTGGCGGACCTATCGAGATGGTAGCGACGACGAACTTCGATGATGGTGATATAGCAACCTATAAACCAATTCGCAGCGGTGACTGGTTGATCTTTGTTGATACTCATGAAGACGACTACGCGGCCTGGATCGTGCGGGCATTGAATCTCAGAGACGGGAATGAACGGGTTGTTGTTGAGGAAGCCGGAGACGCGGACTCGTGGCCCGGGCCAGATATAGAAGCCGACGGTGATTGGGTGGTGTGGACACAGCTAAAGCAATCCAAACAGGCTGCGTGTACGGAAACGATACTGGCACTGCGCAATCTTCGCACAGGTGAGCAACGCGAGTTGGACCGCATCTGTGCCGAGACTAACTATATGTGGGTGGCTCCCGCGCTCTCAGGCGGCAAGTTGGTTGTCGAACAAGATTTACCTGATAATCGGGGAAGAGGTAATAACATCTATCTGTTCGATTTGGATACCGGGCAACGTGTCGCGTTGACAACCGACGGAAAAAGTAGTATGCCTGCGTTCTCACACCCATGGGCAATATGGAAAGCTGGTCCACGATATAGCCAAGGGTTTGAGGCTGTAGTCTATGATCTACGAGATGGGCGCCGAGAAGTGATTGCCGCCCCAGGCGGAGAATCTGGAGATCCACGCTTGGATGGTCAGTGGCTGTATTGGATAGCTTCTCGCAGGAGGCCGTTGTATATCTACGATTTGGTGAACAAACGCATGTTCCTTGCCCTTACACCACCACCAGGTGAAAAAGCGGCTGTTCTGGGCGCAGTGATTTACGGCAACAGAATCGTTTGGGGATACACATCTGACTCTTCAGTTGTTGACCCTGAGATTGTGCTGGAATGGCGCACGTTGCCTTAGTCACGATCGGTTCTGCACAGTAGTTTGTGGCAACGTTGATTGCGGTTGCTGGCTGTTCCGGCTGAGCTTGCATAAAAGGAGGAGACCATGTTTCCCGCAGCAAAATACGCTTCATTCATGGTGCGCCTGTGGCGCGATGACGAACAGCCGTCGCCGGTTCACTGGCGCAGCGAGGTCGAACATGTCCAGAGCGGCGAGCGCTGGCAGTTCGATGACGCGGCGCAGTCGCTGCACTTCGTCGCGCAGATGATCGCGCGGCTGGATGTCTCCATCCCGCCTTCTGGCGCGGCTCTCAGCGCCTGACGTGGCCCCTGGTTCATGCCTACTGTCCCCCTGAGGTCGTGCAGGGCCGCTCCCGGCCTCTGCTCCCAGGCTCTCTCCCGTCTGGGCGGGCGATGATATTCGTGGCTGTTTTCCCCTGCCTGCCGCCCGGGAAACAGTCCACGAATGGCATCGAGCCTCTAGGAAACCGGCTGTCACCCCTCGTCCGCAGCCTGTGAGCCTGGTTCCCGACCTCGGGGTTTTCCCCATCGAGAGGACGCGCGCCTCCCTGGCTCGTCCTCTCGATTCTTTTTCTAACCCAACCCGCTTTGTCACTCCGGCCCGCGCGCGGTACAATGCCCCCCATGTCGGATGATACTTCACCTCCTACGCGCCTGCCCTGGTTGCTGCGCATCCTGGTTCTCGTTCTGCTCAGCTTGCACCTGGCCGCGCCCCGTTTCGGTGAAGCCGCGGCCTGGGGCCTCTGGCCCATCACCTTCTGCGCGCCGGCCGTGCGCTGGGCGCTGGCGCTGCTGATCGCGGCCGTCTGCCTGCCAGCTTTCAGCGGCCGCCTGCTCGCAATCCTCTCGGCCCGCCGCCCGGCCGACGCTGAACCGCCCCCCGCTGCGCCCACTGGCCGCTTCATCGCCCTGGCCCTGCTCGCCATGCCCGTCTTCTGGGCCTTCCGCCTGGTCCACACGCGCTGGGGCGACGCCTACATCCTCACCAACGCCATCCCCTTTCCCGACCCGGCCCTGCGCCTCGTCTACACCTGGCAGGCGCCCCTGACCGTCTTCTGGCACGCGCGCCTGTGGGCGCTCGGTCAGCGCCTTTGGCAGTGGCCCGATGCCTTCCCCGCCTATGCCGTCACCAGCGTCGCGGCCGGCGCGGTCTACGTCTTCGCAGTCCTGCAACTGGCCTGGGAAGTGGGACGCAGCCGCGGCCAGCGCCTGCTCATGGCCGGTCTCCTGCTCAGCCTGGGCATGATGCAGCTCTTCTTCGGTTATGTCGAAAACTACACCCTGCCCGCGGCCGCCATCATGCTCTTCCTCTGGCTGGCTGCCCGCACCCTGGTCGGCAAGACCCCGCTGTGGATCACGGCTGCGGCCCTGGGTTTTGTCAACGCCCTGCACCCTTCCACGCTCAACCTGGCGCCAGCGCTCCTCCTCCTGACTGCGCTCAGCGCCCGGCGCAGCGGCTGGCCGCGGTCACTGCTGCAGACGGCCGCGCCCCTGCTGCTGATCGGCCTGGGAGTCGTTGCCATGATGGAGACCGGCGGCCACGGCCTGCAGACCCTGTTCAGCAGTGATCGCCCCGGCGGCGGCGACGGCCGTTGGCTGGCGCCGCTGTGGGCCA
>JAYRVL010000504.1:0-1542 GCA_041918575.1 Anaerolineae bacterium
CGCCGTTCCATTTCGACCAATGGTATCTGCGCCTGGCCTCACGGCTGCTGCTGATTCCGGTCCTGGCCGGCATCGCCTACGAATTCATTCGTTTCAGCGCCAACCATCTCGATAATCCCCTGGTGCGTGCGCTCATCCAGCCGGGCCTTTGGCTGCAAGGGCTGACCACACGCGAGCCGGACGACTCGATGCTGGCCTGCGCCATCGCCGCGCTGGCCCCTGTATTGGCGGCCGACGGCATTCATGTGGAAATCCCAGTCAGAACCGCGCCCGCGGCTGTGCCGGCGCCGCTGGCTGCCTGAACAAACAAAGCGTGTGACTGCTCAGTAAAGCTCAGTAAAGCTTAGTAAAGCTCAGTAAAGCTCAATAAAAGGAATGAAACGATGCGCAACAAAATCACAATCGTCGGCGCCGGCATGGTCGGCGCTTCCTGTGCCGCCTGGCTGGCCGAGCGCGAACTCGGCGATATTGTGTTGGTGGACATCCCTCAGACCGAGGATATGCCCAAGGGCAAGGCGCTGGACCTGTTGCAGGCCGGGCCGATCGTGGGCTACGACGCACGGGTGACCGGCGCTACGTCGTACGAGCCGACTGCCAATTCGGATGTGGTGGTGGTCACGGCCGGCGTGCCGCGCAAGCCCGGCATGACGCGAGAAGACCTGGTGGGCATCAACACCCGCGTGGTACGCGCGGTGGCCTCGCAGATTGTAGCCACCTCGCCCAACGCCATCATCATCATCGTGACCAACCCGCTCGATACGATGACTCACGTGGCCTTCCAGGCATCAGGCTTTCCCAAGAACCGGGTGATCGGTCAGGCCGGCATCCTGGACAGCGCGCGCATGCGCACCTTCGTGGCGCAAGAGCTGAACGTCAGCATCGAGAATGTGCAGTCGTTCGTCCTCGGCGGTCACGGCGATGAAATGGTGCCCCTGGTGCGTTTCTGCACCGTGGCCGGCATCCCCATCAGCGAGCTGATGCCCGCGGAGCGCGTGGCCGCGATCGTGGATCGCACGCGCAAGGGCGGCGGCGAAATTGTCAACCTGCTGAAGACCGGCAGCGCCTACTACGCGCCGGGCGCGGCCGCGGCCGAGATGGTGGAAGCCATTCTCAAGGACAAGAAGCTGATTCGCCCCTGCTCCGCATACCTGGATGGCGAGTATGGGCTGAAGGACATCTACTTCGGCGTGCCGGTCATCCTGGGCCGCAGCGGCGTGGAGAAGATCATCGAGGTGACGCTGACCGACGACGAGAAGGCGATGCTGCAGAAGTCGGCCGACTTGATCCGCAGCACGATGAGCGTGGTGCCGCCTGCTTGACGCCGCCGCATGAATTGGAGGCGAACCCGTAGGTCCGGCCTCCTGACCGGACGACGCTGGACGCGAGAAGCAGGCGCTGCCGCTGAGATTGTCGTCACGCCGGAGGCGTGACCTACGGGCGCCTCAACAGCGCCGTTACGTCATTGCTCAGCCTGCCTGGAATTCAGACAGGATTCGTAACTGCTCAGCCAGGCAGTGAGAATGGTCTCGATAGCGCCCGGAG
>JAYRVL010000505.1:0-2129 GCA_041918575.1 Anaerolineae bacterium
GTGGCTACAAACTGGCTACAAATGGGTGTTTTTCGGGGTAAGAACCGACGAATTTCGAGGAGATGGTTCGATGGTTGCGAAAAAAAGATTCTCATCCGAAACTATGGTACCAGCCCCGGCCTTGTCGCCCATAGCGATGGCACGTATGCCGGTTACTTCAATGACCAGATCTATGTGACCGGCGGCTGCACCGGCTGTACGCTGATGTACGTGGCGCAGAACACCGGCGATGCCGCGCTGGAGGCGGGCGACCTGGTGGCTGCCGCTGGCGTGGACAGCGCGCTGACCGGCAGCGTTGATCCGGTCCTGCGCGTGCAGCGGAGCGGCGCGGCAGCGCCGGGCGTGGTCGGCGTGGTCTTCAGCCGGGCGTCGGTCACGCCATCCGAAAAGGAGGGCGTGACGCTGGACAGCGTGCAGGCGGCGGCCGGCGCGGTGCAGCCGAGCGACTACCTGCTGATCGTCGTGCAGGGCCTGACGCAGGTGAAGATCGCCAGGGACGCGGCCATCACGCCCGGCCAGCGCCTGAGGGCCAGCGACGCGGCCGGGGAGGCCCGCGGCCTGCGCACGGTCGAGGTGGACGGCGTCACGCTGGACGAGGGCGGCCCAACGGTCGGCGTGGCGCTGGATGCCGCCGAAAATGGAATGGTGTGGGTGATGGTGGCGCTTCAGTAGAAAGGCCGTGATATGACAGCATTCTTCCTCCCTTGCAGCCGGCGATCGCTGCGATCGCCGGTCATCAGATTCAAGTATGGTTCAAGCAGATTCGGATGTCGTCTCGCCGCTTCGCCCCATCCCCGAAGCGGACGCGGCGCGCCTGTGGAGTTGTTTGAGTGAGTCAGAGTTGGAAGAGTTGGCGAGTCTCGCAAATCAACTGCGGCATGGGTTGAAGCAGTAAAGGATTTCCATAAAGGAGAAAAACAGATGTCTCCACTGGTTCGTTGGATTCTCGCCATTGTCCTCGCGTTCCTTCTGCTCCTGGTCATCGTCGGCATCGGTTACTTTGGCCTCCTGCTGATGGCGTTCGGCGCCGATTCGTGCAGTGAGGTCGGCAACGACGCCAGCGTGTCCCTGCTCATGGCTGCGCCCGCCGTCATGGCGTTGGGCGTCGTCGTCGCCGCCATCTTGTTCGGGCTGAACAAACGCTGGCCATGGTGGATCGGTGCGCTGGCCGCCGGCGCCGCGCTGGGCATGTGCGGCTACGTGTCCTGGTTCGCACTGGTGTCGCAATGGTGCGGATGAGCGATCTATCGATCACAGTGATCATGGGGAGCAAACTTCATGAAAGTCCAAAACAAGGCCATCGTCGTCACCGGCGGTGGAAACGGCATTGGGCGCGAGCTGGTTCTGCGCCTGCTCACCGAGGACATCCTCGCCCACCCGCTGTCGTTGCGGCGCATCCTCGCCAAGGGGCGGAGGCATCTGCCCAAGTTCCGCGGGACGGTGGCGGACGAACTGAAGCGGCTCTTCAGCGACGACTCGGTGCGCGCGGCGATGGCGGGCGTTCTGCTGTATACGGGCCTGCCCCCGGAGAGACAGCCCGCGATTGGGGTGTTGGGCCTGGTGACCCTCTTCAGCGACGGTTTTCACCTGCCCGCAGGCGGCATGGGCAGCGTGTCCGCGGCGCTCAGCCGGGCGCTGCTCGCGCACGGCGGTGAAATCCATGCCAAGCTGGAGGAGTTGTCAAGTCTCGCAGGTCAACTGCGGGATGTGTTGAAAAATCTGGAAGGCAAACAGGGAGCATGTGATGAACCTTAAATCCATCTGGTCTGCGCTCGAAGAAAGTTTTTGGCCGCTCAACGCTGACGCTTATTCCGTCTGGCAAAAGATCGCCGTCGCACAAGGTCTTGAACCTGGCTGGATGGCAGGGCTTGCGTCGCTCTTTGTTTTCGGCGCGGAGCCGTTCACGACCGCGGGCCACATGCGTTTATTTCCGTATGGTTCGGCGCATGTGATCGAGTCTCGGTTGAAATTAGCCGTCAAGAATGGGATTCTGGCCGTCAGCGCCATGTGCGCAACAACATTCAGGAGGTATGAGTGATGACTCCCATCGTTCGTGTGACTGCCCTGGCAGTCGTGTTGATGTTCCTTGCGCTGGCGATTGGGCCGGCCAGCGCGCAGGAGCCGCCGGA
>JAYRVL010000506.1:0-10201 GCA_041918575.1 Anaerolineae bacterium
ACGACCAGCCCCAACATGCCGGCGGCAAAGAGCGAAACATAGGCGAAGAAACGGCTGTAGCGCGGATCGAGTTCTTTGGATGCGGCATCCTGCGTCGTGTAGGCTTGATCTGGGTCCAGGTGATGCGGCCAGGTCATGTAGCCGCGGGCGTAGATGAAGATCATCAGACAGACGAAGGGCACCATGAAGAGCATGGCGGCTGTCAATGGGTCTACCGCGACGCCAAAGTAGCTAAAACTGGCCTGACCGGTTGGGATTTCGAGCAACGGGAACTGGCCCGGCGTCTCGGAGAATTCCAGGTAGTTTGTCAGCGTGGGAATGACCACGACGACCAGGGCGAAGAGCCAGCTCAGGGCCATCGCGGCGATGGCGATGGTCGAGCTGGTTTTCTTCAGGCCGGCAGTGGCCCGGGTCTCGTCCCGGTTGGTGACCAGGACGATGATGGCAAATGCCAGCAGGGGGAAGACGGGAATCAGCCACGAGAGATTGAGCATGAGCAACCTCGATTTCCGTTGATGGGGGAGGTAATGAATGAATCCAAACGAACCTGTCCGGCATGATTGAGCATGGCAGGCGATGTCATGGATGCTGCTCTGGTCGGGGCGCCAGGAAGCGGGCGTAAACTTGTTGGGAAAGGCCGATGCCGACCACCAGGGCAATGCCGCAGATGACCAGGGTCCAGAAATCGGTCTGGCGCCAGACGAACCACAGGATGATGAAGACGATCAGGGTGAAAGAAGCGGCGCCCCACTGCACGAAGTTCTGGGCGCGCTTGCCCTCGTCGCAGATGCGGATGAGATCGGCCGTATCTTTGTAACCGGTCTGTGCGCTTTCGATCTGGCGAAAGAGTTTGCCGGCATAGCCGTAGCCGCCCTTGTGCAGGTATTCGACCGCGCGCTGGTAGACGCGTTCCAGGTCGGTCGGGGTGATGGATTGGTTCGGTCGGTTTTCTTGTGTGTATGCCATCGTGGTTTCCTGTGAGCCAACCGCGGGTTGTGCTGCCTTTAGCCTTTGAGCGTATCGAGTTCATCCAGGTTGACGGTACCCCGGATGCGATAGATGGCAATGATCAGGGCCAGGCCCACGGCTGCTTCGGCTGCGGCGACCGCGATGACGAAAATGGCAAAGAGCTGGCCGGTCATCTCCATAGGGTTGCCGTAACGCCAGAAGGCGACCAGGTTGATGTTGACGGCGTTGAGGATCAACTCGACCCCCATGAGGACGCCGACGGCATTGCGACGGGCCAGGGCGCCAAAGAGGCCAATGGCAAACAACGCGGCCGCCAGCGTGAGGTACCAGGAAAGTGGGATCATAAGAATCTCTCGCTTTCTCGCCTAAGCTCGTTCGCGGGCGATCATGATCGAGCCGATGAGCGCGATCAACAGCAGGACGGAGACTACCTCGAAAGGCGCCAGATAGTCGCCCACGAAATCAGCGCCCAGGCGGGCAATGGCATCGGCCGGGATTTCCTGCGTCGTGGTGGGCCACTCAACGCCAGCCAGGATGGTTTTGGAGAAGACGAAAAGAAAGAGCGCGCCGAGGGCCACGGCTGCGCCCTGGGCATTGAGGCGTCCGGCCTGATTGGTGATGCCGCGGCTCAACATGATGGCAAAGACAATGAGGGTGGCGATGGCGCCGATGTAGACGAGCACCTGCGTCACGGCCAGAAATTCGGCCTGCAGCAGGACGTAAAGGCCGGCCACCCCAAAGAAGGCTGCGGTCAGGCAGAGCGACGCATGGAACAGATTGCGCAGCAGCACGGTGAGCAGGGCGGCGAGGATGACGAAAGCCGCAATGCCGAGAAAGACGGCCTGCTCAACCGTGGGCAACGGAAAGGGGAGATTGGGCATAGTGACTCCTCCGAACGCAAACTTGAGACCGGGGTTGGCTGCTCACGCGACGCCGTCCCCGTGAACCGTCAAACACGCACCGATGGGGGTTGGGCCAGGGTGGGGGCCGCGGCGCTCTGTGCGGCCAACCGCAGGCTGCGTCCAATGATCCCCAGGCCCGCGAAGAGGCCGGCGGTCTGCAGGACGAGGAGCGCCACGGTTTGCACGATAGAACCGCCTGGCAACTTGACCGCCAGGGCCACGGTGAAGACGGCCACCAGCCCCAGCGGCACCATCACCTTCCAGGCCAGGTTCATCATTTGGTCAATGCGCAGGCGGGGGAACGTGGCGCGGACCCACATGTTGAGATACATGACGAAAAAGGCCTTGATGCCGAAGTAGACGATCCCCAGGAGCGGCACCTGTTCGACAAAAGGCCCCTGCCAACCGCCCAGGAAGAGGGTGGTGGCAATGGCGCTCAGGATGAAGGTATTCAAGAAGAAGGCCAGGTAGAACCAGGCGAACTTCATGCCGCTGTACTCCACGTTGTAGCCGGAGACGATTTCGGATTCAGCTTCGAGAAGGTCGAACGGGGTGCGCTCGCCCTCGGCCAGGGCGGAGACGAAGTAGAGCATGAAGGACAACGGCATGACGAAGGCGTACCAGCCGAAGCCTGCCAGCCCGCCCTGCGCCTGCGCGATGCCGTTCATGGACATGGTCTGGGCCACGATGACCACGCTCAGGATGGCGAGGATCATGGGCACTTCGTAGCTGAGGAGCTGCGCGACCACGCGGAAGCCGCCGAGCAGGGCGTATTTGTTGTTGGAACCCCAGCCGGCCATCAGCACTGACATGATGGCAATGGAGCCAAGCGCCACGATGTAGAGCGCGCCGATGTTCAGATTGGCGCCGACGAAGCGCGGGGCCAGGGGAATGGCGCCGAAGAGCATGAGCACCGCGAATACGGCCAGGAGCGGCGCGACGTTGAACGTGATCTTGTCAGCCGCCGTGGGCGTGATGTCTTCTTTGGTCAGCAGCTTCATGGCGTCAGCCACGGATTGCAGCAGGCCATAGGGGCCAGTGCGATTCGGGCCGAGTCGGTCCTGGATGCGCCCCGCCACTTTACGTTCCACCCAGATCAAGCCCAGCACCAGGGTCAAGGCGAAGATGAGGATGGCGATGGCGCTGATGACCAGGTTGGTGAACACGGCCAGCCCGGGCGCCAGGCCCCATCCGATCAGGACGCCTTCCAGCCATTCACCGATACGAGAGGGATCCAGGATGATGTCCATTATTGCCACTCCAACGCGTTCTTGCGCCAGGCATAGGCCAGCCCGCCAACCAAGATCAGAATGAAAATTGCCACCTCGACCAGCGCCCACAGACTGAGCTGTCCGTAGGCCACCGCCCAGGGAAACAAGAAGACCGCCTCGATATCGAAGATGACAAAGATCAGGGCGAAGAGATAATACTGAGCCTTGAACTGCACCCAGGTATCGCCCATGGTTTCGATGCCGCACTCATAGGTGGATTTCTTGATTGGATTTGGTCTTTTGGGGCGTAGGAGCCACGCGACGAGTAAACCAACAATGGGGAAGCCAATACCGACGGCTGAGAGGATCCCGACAAATGCATAGGTCTCTAAATTCATAGGCGCCCTCACCAGGGTAACGGAGTGGGTTGCACAAGGAAGTCATGGCGACACCGCCGTCGCGCATCAACCTGTAAGCCTTGTGACAATTGTCGCGATTATACCATAGGACAATCTAATTGAAAAGATTTGCCGTTGACCTGTTCAGGCCAGGCGCGCGCGCAACCAAGCGCCGGAGACAACCCAGCGTTCACTTTCGGGCTGAAAGCGCAGCTCGAACGTGTCGCCGGCCGCGGTCTGCACCAGCACACAGTGCCAGGCGCCATCCTGGTGGCTTTCGATCCAGCGGCGACCCGTGGCAGCGACGATGTGGGTTTCCCCACGCCAGGCAAAGGCCCGCGGATGAACCTGGCCATCGGGCGTGCGCCAGGCATCCACGGCTGCTGTCGTCCAGCGGCGGGCAGCGACGGTGTCTTGGCCCGATCTATCTGACTGCGGCGTCCTGGCCGGGGAGGCTGAGGCCGCGGCGCGGCGCGCCTGCTGCTGTTCCAGGTAGCGCAAGATCAGGGCCAGGGCCGCGTCGGCCGAGCGGCGTTTGTTGCCGACGCGATCTTCCTGCCAGATGTGGCGTTCGGGCCATTCTGCGTCGGCGGCGGAGAGGTGCAGGTGCGCCAGCCCAACCGGTTTGTCGGGTGTGCTGCCGCCTGGCCCGGCGATGCCGGTGACTGCAACGGCGAGGTCTGCGCCAAAGACGCGCCGCGCGCCCTGGGCCATCTGTCGCGCCACTTCCTCGCTGACTGCGCCTTTGCTCAGCAGGGCGCCGTGTTCAACACCCAGCACATGCTCTTTAGCCGAATAGGCATAGGTGACAGCGCTGCCCAGGAAATAGGCCGAGCTGCCGGGCACGTCGGTCAGACGGTCGCCGATTTGCCCGCCGGTGCATGATTCGGCCAGGGCGATGGTCAACCCCAACGCGGTCAACAAGGCCCCGATCTACACTTCGATGGTATCTGCGTTCATTATCTCCTCAGTTGCCGGGGATCGGCAGGAATTCCAAATGTGGTCGCTGAAGGCATCTGGAATGGAGGCTTTAGCCGGTTATTGGGCCCTTGAGAACCCTGTGGCAGACCGGCTGAAGCCTCGATTCCGGGACCATTTGGATTTGCTGGGCGATCAGGGCTTGCGCAGTCACCAAGACCTCGGAAGCCCGTCGGCCAGCGGCAGGCGCAGGGTGAATGTGCTGCCTTTGCCCACTTCGCTATGCGCCTCGATGGCGCCGCCGTGCGCCTGCGCCACCCAGTGGGCGATGGACAGACCCAGGCCGGTGCCGCCCAAACGGCGGGAGCGAGCGCGATCGGCCCGGTAGAAGCGCTCGAAGATGTGCGGCAGGTCTTTGTCCGCGATGCCGATGCCGGTGTCTGTCACTTCGATGCGCACCTGGGCCGGTGTACGGTAGAGCGCCAGGGTGACTTTGCCGCCCGCCGGTGTGTATTTGATGGCATTGTCCACCAGGTTGAGCAGTAGTTGACGCAGGCGGTCCACATCGCCTATCACCTGTGCCTGATCCTCATGCGCCAGGCGCAACTCCACCTGGCCCTGGGCCATCATGACGCCCTGGCGGTACACTTCCAGCAGCAGGGTGTCCAACTCGACCGGCGCGCGGTTGAGCGCATGACCGGCATCGGCCTGGGCGAGGAGTAGGAGATCGCCCACCATGCGGGTCATGCGTTTGGTTTCGGTTTCGATCTCGGACAGGGCTTCCTGGCGCAGCTCTGCGTCTTCGATGGCGCCCCGCTTGAGCAGGTCAAGGTTGCCCTGGATGGTGGTGAGCGGCGTGCGCAGCTCGTGTGACACATCGCCCACCAGGCGCTGTTGAGTCTGAAACAGGTGATCGAGGCGCGTGAGCATTTCATTGAATGTTTCGGCCAGTCGGCTGATTTCATCGCCGGTGTCGGGGATGGCGATGCGTTCGGCCAGGTTTTCGGTGCGGCCGATGCGCCGTGCAGTGGCGGTGATGTCGTTGATGGGGCGCAGGGCCGAGCGCGCCAGGAGAGTGCCGCCCAGCACAGCGCCGATGATGCCGAGAAAACTGGCCAGGTAGAGCGCGGTGCGCACCCGGCTCAGCATGTTTTGCATGTCAGAAAGCGATTGACCAATCTGCAGCACGCCCACGATGCGCCCGTCGGAGCCATGGATGGGCATGGAATAGACATGTATGGGGGTTCCCTGTTGCTGCAGGGTGTAGTAGCCGTTTTGCCCGTGCAAGTTGCGGTCCAGGATTTCCTGGCTGATGGGGAGAATCTGGTCCATGTTTTTCAGGTTGGGCGAGCGCTGATGGATGGCGCCGTCGGGGGTCAGAACCTGGGCGTAGACCTGCGTGGCGAAGACGACGCGCGGGAGCAGCGAGGAGTCATCGCGGCGCACGGCCGCCATGGGGTCCATCTCTTGCTCGATGACGGTCGCGGCCCGTTCGCCCTGACCTTTCAAGGTGTTGCTGATGTCGGCCAGGATGGCGTTGGTCAGAAACGAATAGAGACCGAAGCTGAACAGCAGGAGTACGGCGCCGAGCAGCGCGCTGTACCAGATGGTCAAACGTGAGCGAATAGACATGATGCCTGCTTCTATTCTTCGCGCAGGACGTATCCCACTCCGCGCACTGTTTGCAGCAGGCGTGGTTCGCCGTTGGCTTCTAATTTGGTGCGCAGGTAGCGAATGTAGACTTCGATGATATTCGATTCGCCGCCGAAGTCATAATCCCAGATGCGTTCATAGATGATGTCGCGGGTCAGCACCTGGCGCGGGTGCTGCATGAAGAGCTGAAGCACGTCGAATTCTTTGGCCGTCAGATCCACGCGCCGTGCGCCGCGTGTCACCTCGCGGGTGGCGTAGTTGAGCATGAGATCGCCGAAGCGCACCTCTTCGCGCGGGGCGGTGTTGGCGCGGACGCGACGCAGCAGGGCGCGGATACGCGCCAGCAGTTCTTCGAAGCTGAAGGGTTTGGAAATGTAGCCATCGGCGCCGCTGTCCAGGCCGGCAATGCGGTCTGGAATGGAGTCTTTGGCGGTGAGCATGACGATGGGGACATCGCTGGCCGCGCGCAGGCGCCGGCACACTTCCAGCCCGTCAATCCCCGGCAGCATGATGTCCAGGATGACGAGATCGGGTGGGGTATCGCGGGCCATTTGCAGGCCGGTTTCTCCATCTACGGCCACATCTACGACGTAGCCGTCATAGAGCAGGCCCCGGCGCAGCAGATTGGCGATCTTGGGTTCATCTTCGACAACAAGGATTCGATCGTTCATGTTGGCTTGGTCATTCTGAGTCTGAAATTTCATGCCGGACGTTCAGCGCCGGCAAGGGCGGTAGCGGGCCAGGTAGCCCTCGACCAGGCGATCGAACAGCACGGGTTGTTCGTCCATGGGCAGATGACTGGCGCGCGGGACGATGGCCAGGTGCGCGCCGGGAATGCGCTGAGCGGCCAGGCGGGCATCGGTCACGGGCACGGTCATGTCGTGCGCGCCGGTGATGACCAGCGTGGGGACCGCGATGCCCGGCAGCTCGGCGCTCAGGTCGGTGCTGAGAACGGCCCGCAGGCAGCCGGCGACAGCCTCCGGCGCGGCGCGGGCCATGTCAACGACGTTGCGGCGCAGGGCCGCGCCGCGGAAGAAGCGCGCGTCGGCAAAGAAGGTCTGTTGGCCGATGCGCGCCAGCAGGCGCGAGCGTTGTGATAGATGAAGCACATGCTGGCCCAGGCGTGAACGAAGAAAGGAGCCCAACCCAGGGCCGACATTGCCGGTGACAACGGGATTGGAGAGAACCAGGCCGCTGACCAGGTGGGGATAGGTCAGCGCCATTTGCAGGGCGATTAACCCGCCCATGGAATGGCCCAGGATGACGACCGGCGCTGACGCTGTTCGTTCCAGGAAGGCGCTGACAATGGCCGCGTAGCCCGGCGCTCTGAAATCGAAATCGGCGGGCGGCCGGCTGGAGTCGCCGAAACCAGGCAGATCAAGACTGATGACGCGATAGTCCGCTGCCAGGCGCCGGCTGGTGCGCTGCCACATGCGCAGAGAACTCGCCCAACCGTGTAAACAGAGCACGGCGGCACCCTGGCCGCCGACCTCGTAGTTCAATTGCAGATCGCGAAGGAGCATGTTTGGCACGAGCAGCATTATAGCACAAGCTGAAACGAAGGCGGAAATCGAAAGGTGAACGAAAAATGAAAGAAAGATGAGAAGAAAGATGAGAAGAAAGATGAGAAGAAAGACGAGAAGAGAGATGAGAAGAAAGACGAGAAGAGAGATGAGACGAAAGATGGAGAACTGATGAGAAGCACGAGAATGGAAAGACCCTACTGGCAAATTCTGCGGTAACTGGTATAATGCGCCGACTCTCAGCGTAGCGCACAAAGACGAAAAGAAGGTAGAGGAAAAGCATGAATCCAGTTGAAGCCCTGACCGAGCGCGTGGTAGCGAACGTCGAAAAGGTCATCATCGGTAAACGCGCCGAGGTGAAGAGCACTCTGATCGGCCTGCTGTGCGAAGGTCACTTGTTGATCGAAGATGTGCCGGGCGTTGGTAAAACGATGCTGGCGCGCTCGATTGCGCGTTCCATCGGCTGCAGTTTCAAGCGCATTCAGTTTACGCCCGACATGCTGCCCAGCGATGTGACCGGCGTGTCAGTTTTCAACCAGCGCGACCGCGAGTTCGAGTTCCGGCCCGGTCCGATCATGGCGCAGATTGTGCTGGCTGACGAGATCAACCGCGCGACGCCCAAGACGCAGGCCGCACTGCTGGAGGCGATGGAGGAGCGCCAGGTGACGGTGGATGGCATCACGCATCTGTTGCAGAGGCCGTTTCTGGTCCTGGCCACGCAGAATCCCATCGAGTATGAAGGCACCTTTCCTCTGCCTGAGGCGCAGGTGGACCGTTTCATGATGCGCATCAGCCTGGGCTATCCGACGCAGGCGGACGAAATCGCCATCCTCAACTCGCAACAGACGCATCACCCCATCGAGGACATCGAGCAGGTGATCTCGGCCGAGGAGTTGATCGCGGCCCAACAGGCGGTCAAAGAGGTCTACATGGATGATCTGATCAAGGAATACATCGTGCTGCTGTCGAACGCCACCCGCAAGCATCCTGATGTTTACCTGGGCGCCAGCCCGCGCGGCAGTCTGGCCCTCTACAAGACCACCCGCGCCCGCGCCGCCATCGAAAGCCGCAACTACGTGATTCCGGATGATGTCAAGGCCCTGGCCGACGCCACCCTGTCGCACCGGCTCATCATCAGCCCCTCCGCGCGCATCAAGAACGTGGATGCCCGCGCCATCGTAGGCGAAGTGCTCGATTCCGTGCCGGTGCCGGGCACGCGCGTCAGAACCCGCTAACTGCTCTCGTTTACGGACACCTGAACCATGATGCGTCGTCTTTGGGGAATCCTGATCGGCTGGCTCTTGAGCCTGGCCTTCGCGCTGAACACTGGGCGCGATCTGGCCTGGAATATCTTCTATTTGCTCACCGCCACCATCATCTTGAGCGCGCTGTGGGCCTATGCCAACGTCAATTGGGTGCATGTGGGGCGTTACACGCGTGCGCGACGCGCGCAGGTGGGCAAGCTGGCTGAGGAACAGTTCGAGGTGCGCAATCTGAGCCGCCTGCCCAAGCTGTGGCTGGAGGTGCGCGATTTTTCGACCCTGCCCGGTCATCACGCCAGCCATGTGGTCAGTTCGCTGAGCGGGCAGCGCCGTCAGCGCTGGATGGTGCGCACGGTCTGCCAGCAGCGCGGGCGCTTCATGCTTGGCCCGCTCACCCTGAGCAGCGGCGACCCGCTGGGCCTGTTCCACTTCAGCCGCACGCTGCCGGCCACCTCGCCCATGGTAGTCTATCCGATCACGGTGGACATCCCCGCGTTCAGCCCGCCCATCGGCATCCTGACCGGCGGCGACGCCATGCGCCGGCGTACGCATTACGTCACCACCAACGTCTCCGGCGTGCGCGACTACGAGCCGGGCGACAGTTACAATCGCATCCATTGGCGGTCCGTTGCGCGCACCGGTCGCCTGGTGGTCAAGGAGTTCGAGCTGGACCCCACCGCTGATCTGTGGCTGATTGTGGACATGGATCACAGCGTGCAAGTGGCCGCGACCTGGAAGCCTGTAGAGCACGATGAAGGCCCGGCCATTTTGTGGAAGGACAGCCCGCGCGATATCACCCTGGCGCCGAGCACCGAGGAGTACGCGGTGTCGGTGGCGGCCTCATTGGACCGCCATTTCATCATGCGTAACCGCTCCGTGGGCCTGGTGGCCCACAGCCGCCATCGCGAGATCGTGCAGGCCGACCGCGGCGAGCGCCAGTTGACCAAGATCCTGGAAACGCTGGCGGTGATCGAGACGCAAGGAGCGATTCCGTTCAGTCAAGTGCTGGCCGGTGAAGGCCAGGCGCTGTCACGCCACACCACGTTGATCGTCATTACCGCGTCGCCCGACCCCACCTGGGTGGCCGCGCTGCGCGACTTGCAGCGCCGCGGGGTGTACAGCGTGGCCGTCGTCATTGATGCGGCCAGCTTCGGCCCCAGTTTGCCCAGCAGCGCCGTCATCACCGAACTGCTGGCGAGCGGTATCATCAGCTACCTGGTCAAGCGCGGCGACTCGCTGGACGCGGCGCTGGCAGTGCCCGCGCACGCGCGCAAATAACGCCGCCGATCTACCGAATGGAATTCGGGGCGAAGGGGCGTGCCGCCGGGGGGGCCGCCCGCCGAATGGAATTCGGGGCGAAGGGGC
>JAYRVL010000507.1:0-3639 GCA_041918575.1 Anaerolineae bacterium
AGCAGCAGGCCCAGGATCAACAGCAGGCTCAAGAGAGCGGTTCGTTTCGTCATGGTCTCCTTCTCCATTGTCTCCTTCTCCATTGTCTCCTTCTCCATTGTCTCCTTCTCCATTGTCTCCTTCTCCATTGTCTCCTTCTCCATTCTGCATCGTGTTGCGTCGTATGGCGTCGTGTTGTGTCGTTCACGTGGCGCCTCCGCGTCAGGCGTTGACCGGATCACAGGCGCCGACATGCGCAAGTATACCACCGCGAGGGACGTTGGCCTAGATTGGACACAGGGTTTTGGAAGAAGCTGTTGAGCGGGTGTATACTGAGCGGGCGCTGAATAACGTCTCTAATGGAGTTCGACCGTGAATGCGCTATTGTCTTCAGACGCGAGGAGATCATCTTGCTCGCTGTCGGCAGCCATGACGAGGTGTACCCGTGAGCAAATTGAACAAAGCGAAAATAACCTGCGCCTACTGCGGCAGCGACAAGGATCTCACGATTGAGCATGTCGTGCCGATCTCGCGCTGGCGGGAACTTGGCCTTCGCCGACGAGTGTTGGACAACGATTCCAACCGGGTGCATGCGTGCCTGCGATGCAACGCGGAGAAAGGGGCGATGCTGCCCCAGGAATGGTTCCACCTGCACCCCGAATACCGGCAGCGGTTCGTCCATGAAGCCAGGTACATCTCTGATACCGTGAAACGCATCGCCGGCCTGTTCTAGTTCCGATCAGCGGCAGGCAAGAGCCGTCGTCGCGCCGGAGGCGTGACGACGCCCTCGGCCGCGGAGTTTGCTTCCCTGGTCCAACGTCGTCCGGCCGGGAGACCAGACTCGCAAAAGCGCACCTCGCGCCGTTTCGGCGTTCTTGCCTTCCTGTGCTGCCGCGGCTAAAATGATTAGAGAAGCTGTGCCTTCCCCATTCACGCGCCGGCAAAGGAGACGCTTTACGCGTAGTCATGACCGATCTATCTGATCTGTTGGCCCGGATTCGGGCCTTTCGCGACGAACATCTGCTGCCCCTGGAACCCCTCATGCTGCAAGTGGGCACGCATGCGGTTCTGCCTCGCCTGGCGGAGTTGCGCGGCCTGGCGCGCACCCTCGGCATCTGGGCGCCGCACCTGCCGCCTGACCTGGGCGGCCAGGGCCTTTCGCTCACGGCCTTTGCCCAGGTCAGTGAAGAGCTGGGGCGCAGCCCCTTTGGGCATTACGTTCTCAACTGCAACGCCCCCGACATCGGCAACCAGGAGCTTCTGCTGCATCACGGTACGCCGGAGCAGCAGGCCGTTTACCTGGTCCCCCTGGCCCGCGGCGAGATTCGCAGCGCCTACGCCATGACCGAGCCGGAGCACGCCGGGTCCAATCCGGTCTGGTTGGGCGCCACGGCTGCGCGTGATGGCGCCGAGTATGTCATCAACGGCCACAAATGGTTCGTCACCGGCTTCGAGGGCGCCAGTTTCGTGATTGTCATGGCGGTGACCAATCCGCAGGCATCCAAGCTGCACCAGCGCGCCAGCCAGATCATTGTGCCGCGCGGCGCGTTGGGGGTGGAACACGTGCGCAAGATCAAGATCATGGGCGAAGAGGGCGATGGTTGGGCCAGCCACAGTGAGTTGCGTTTCGAGAACTGCCGCGTGCCGCTCAGCAATCTCATTGGCGCGGAGGGCAGCGGCTTCGCCCTGGCGCAAGAACGTCTTGGCCCGGGCCGCGTACATCACTGTATGCGCTGGATCGGCATCTGCGAGCGTGCGTTCGACTTGATGTGCAGCTACGCAGCTCGCCGTGAGATGGCGCCGGGCAAGCCGTTGGCGCAGCAGCAGACCGTTCAGCACGCCATTGCCGAGCGCCGCGCGGAAATCAACGCGGCGCGACTGCTGGTGATGGACACCGCGTCCAAGATCGAGACTATGGGCAGCCACGCCGCCCGTGTGGAGATTTCGCTAATCAAGTTCTACGTGGCCAATGTGCTCAATCGGGTGCTCGACAGCGCCATCCAGGTGCATGGCGGGCTGGGCGTCACCGATGACACCATCCTGGCCTTCTGGTATCGCCATGAGCGCGCGGCGCGGGTTTATGATGGCCCGGATGAGGTGCATAAGACGGTGGTGGCGCGCCACAGCCTGAAGCCCTATGGCGTTGATGTTTCCATCCTGGCCTGAGCGCCAGGCTGCGTCCACGGAGTGGGCTATGATTGACGAAGCCCGGCCAGTGCGGCCCGGTGAACAGCTTGACACGGAACGCCTGGCCGCGTTCTTGAGGCAGAATCTATCTGACGCGGCCGGCGAGCTGGCGGTTGAGCAGTTTCCCAGCGGTTTTTCTAACCTGACCTATTTGCTGCGGCTGGGCGAGCGCCAGCTCGTGCTGCGCCGACCGCCCTTCGGCGCAGCCATCAAATCGGGTCATGACATGGCGCGGGAATATCGCATTCTGCGCGCCCTGCAGCCCGTCTACCCGAAGGCGCCAACGCCGCTGCTCTACAGCGACGATGCGACGATCATCGGCGCGCCGTTCTATGTCATGGAACGGGTCAGCGGGATCATCCTGCGCAACCGCCTGCCGCCCGGTATGAGTCTGACGCCAGGTCAGATGACCGGTTTGTGCCATGCGTTGATCGAAAACCTGGCGGCCCTGCATCGCCTCGATCTCCAGGCGACCGGGCTTGCGGACCTGGGCCGGCCCGACGGCTACGTCGAACGCCAGGTGATGGGCTGGATCGGGCGCTATGAAAAGGCTCAGACCGATGACGTGCCGGCTGTGACGCAGGCAGCCGCCTGGCTGCGCCAGCATCTGCCGCCGGACCAGGGCGCGGCAGGCGCGGCGCTGATCCATAACGATTACAAGTTCGACAATGTGGCGCTCGATCCGCAGAATCTGATGATCATTCGTGCGGTGCTCGATTGGGAGATGGCAACCGTGGGCGATCCCTGGATGGATGTGGGGACGACCCTGGGCTATTGGGCCGAGGCAGGCGATCCTGAGCTGCTGCGCAACTTTGGCATTACGGCGCTGCCCGGCTGTCTGACGCGGCAGCAGTTTGTAGATGCTTATGCGGCCGCCAGCGGTCGAGAGGCCACGCATGCGCTGTTCTACCTGGTCTTTGGCCTGTTCAAGGTGGCGGTGATCGTTCAGCAAATCTATGCGCGTTACCGCCAGGGGCATACGCAAGACCCGCGCTTTGCCGGCCTGATTCAGTTGGTGAAGGCAAACGGGGAGATGATGGCGCGGGTGGTTGAGCAGGGACGGCTGTCGGGGCTGTTTGGTTGAGATGGGGATTGGAGACCGGGGACCGAAGACCGAAGACCGGAGATTGGGGAGAGGCGCGATGAGTGAGGCGGACGATTTAGGTAGGGGGCACGCGGCGCAGATTGGAGGCGCGGGCGACGACGGGGATGAGAAGTCTTCACCAGGCACGACCTCCCCTCGGCGCAAGGCGGCGGAGGATCAAACCGGCGCGGCCAGGCCGAAGACGACGACGCGGCGCAAGGCGGCGGAGGATCAGACCGGCGCGGCCAGGCCGAAGACGACGCGGCGCAAGGCGGCGGAGGATCAAACCGGCGCGGCCAGGCCGAAGACGACGCGGCGCAAGGCGGCGGAGGATCGGCCCGGCGCGGCCAGGCCGAAGACGACGACGCGGCGCAAGGCGGCGGAGGATC
>JAYRVL010000508.1:0-6230 GCA_041918575.1 Anaerolineae bacterium
ACGGGACCGGCCTGGGCGAACGTAAGGCCGATGTGGACCCCACCGCAGGCATGAGCGTGGAGCAAAAACTGCACTGGCAGATCGTCCATCGCCAGAAAGAAGGCGTGGAGGAGCTGGTCAGCACAGCCATTGCCGCCCATGACCCGGTGTGGGTGCTCAACAACGTTCTGCTGGCAGCCATGAAGGAGGTCGGCGATAAGTTCGGCGCTGGCGAGTTGATCCTGCCCTACGTGCTGCAATCGGCCGAGGTGATGAAGAAGGCCGTCGGTCGGCTGGAGACCTACCTGGGGCGCAGCGAAGGCGTGACCAAGGGCAAGGTGGTGCTGGCGACTGTTTACGGCGACGTGCATGACATCGGCAAGAACCTGGTCAAAACGATCCTCACCAACAACGGCTTTACCGTGTTCGACTTGGGCAAACAGGTACCGGCCAATGTCATCATTGACAAGGCGGTGGAGGTCAACGCCGACGCCATTGGCCTCAGCGCGCTGCTCGTCAGCACATCCAAACAGATGCCGCTGATCGTGCAGGAACTGCACACGCGACGCCTATCCTTTCCGGTGCTGGTGGGCGGCGCGGCCATCAACCGCCGCTTTGGTCGGCGCATCCTGTTCGTCAAGGATGGCGACGGGGCGCCGACCCCTTACGCGCCCGGCGTGTTCTACTGCAAGGACGCGTTCGAGGGCCTGGACACCGTCCGCCTGCTGTTGTCCGATCGACGCGGCGACCTGCAGCAGCGCAACCGCGAGGAGGGCCTGGCCGAGCTGCTGCGCCCCGTGGAGATGGCCGCGCCGGGCAACCGCAGCCGTTCCAACACACCGCTGCTGGCCCAGGCCGACATCCCCGCGCCGCCCTTCTGGGGCGCCAGGGTCATTCACACCATCCCACCCATTCACGTCTTCCCGCACCTGGACAAAGACGAGCTTTATCGGCTGTCGTGGGGCGCCAAGAACGCGCACGGCGAGGCCTGGGAAACGCTGCGCAGCCAGTTCGACGCCCGCCTGGCGCGCATGACCGCCGAGGCGCAGAAGACCGGCTGGCTGCAGCCGCAGGCCGTCTATGGCTATTTCCCATGTCAGAGCGATGGCAACGATTTGCTCATCTACGACCCGGCCGCCATGCAGCAGCCGGACGCCGCCAGCGCGCTACCTCTCGTGGGGCGCTTCAGCTTTCCCCGCCAGGATGACGGCGAGCGCCTGTGCATCGCTGACTACTTTGCGCCCGTCGAAAGCGGTCTGCTCGATGTCGTGGCCCTGCAGGTGGTCACCGTGGGCGCGGCCGCCACCCAGCGCTTCGAAGCACTGCAAGAGGCCGGCGACTACAGCGAAGCCTATTTCGCGCATGGCCTGGCCGTGCAGACCGCAGAGGCCACCGCGACCTGGCTGCACGCGCGCGTGCAGAAGGAGCTGAGCCGCGGGTCGCGCGGCAAGCGCTACTCCTGGGGCTACGGCGCCTGTCCGGACCTCAACGATCACCGCGTGCTCTTCGATCTGTTGCCGGCCGGCCCGGCCCTGGGAATGAGCCTGACCAGCGCCTGCCAGCTTGTGCCCGAACAAAGCACGGCCGCCATTATCGTTCACCATCCGGCCGCAAAATACTACACCATCGGCGGCAGTCGGGTCGAACAACTGCTGGCTGCGGGCTAGGCCAAACGCACGGCGGAGCGGGTTTTCATGTTCACCCGCTTCGTCCGGCGTCAGCACAGAAGAATTATTCTTATCTTTTTCATAAGAATTGACAAGCACCTGTCTCCTGTGTTAAAATCCCTTTGCTTGAGCAATGCTGCGAGCCTGGTTGTAAGCAAAGGGGTCATGACGTGCAATCCACCCGTCGCCGTATCCTTGAAATTCTAAAGATCGAAAACAAAGCGACGGTTACAGACCTGGCGCAGTCCCTGGAAATGGCGCCGGTTTCGGTGCGTCATCACCTGGATATCTTGCAGGGCCAGGATCTGGTGACATCCCTGGTGCAGCACAAACGCACGGTGGGGCGACCGGAGCAAGTTTACCAACTGACTGCCGCGGCCAACGATTTCTTCCCCCAAAGTTTTCGTGCGCTGGCAGCCGACGTGCTGCACGAGGTGAAGCGCATGCTGCCAACCAACGCGCTCCAGGGCATCATCGAGCGCCTGGCGGAGCGCACGCTGGCAGAGGCGCCACCCGCGCGCAGCGGTCAGTCTGTGGATGAACGGCTGGCGGATGTCACGACCTTTCTGAGCGAAAAGGGCTATTTGGCGCAGTGGGAACGCCACAACGGCGATCGCCTACTCCTGCACACGTGCAACTGCCCCTACGCCGGGCTGCCCGCCGAACACCCCGAATTGTGCCAGATGGACATGATCCTGGTATCTGGCCTTGTCTCTGGCCTGGGCGTCACCGCGCCGCTCTGCCTGGGACGCCTGGCGGCCGGCGATGGCCGCTGCTCGTACATGGTTGAGTTGAATCACGTTGGGGAGCACATCGGCGAGCCAACGGGAGAACAGAGATGAGTGCAGTCGCCATCATGTTACAGCCATCTCAGCCCGCGCCTGCGCAGGACGGTCTGCACGACGCGTTTGGGCGACGGATTGACTACCTGCGTATTTCGCTCACCGATGCCTGTAATCTGCGCTGTGTGTACTGCATGCCGGAGGAGATGCAGTTCCTGCCGCGTGCCGACCTGCTGCAGGACGATGAAATCATCTTCATCGTGCAGGCGGCCGGCCAGTTGGGCGTGCGCAAAATTCGGCTGACCGGCGGCGAACCGACTGTGCGCCGGCACATTGTCGAGTTGGTGCGCCGCATCAAGCAAACGCCGGGCATTCAAGAAGTGGCCATGACCACCAATGGCGTCCTGCTGGGCGAGTTGGCCTCTCCGCTGAAGGCCGCGGGCCTGGATCGCGTCAACATCAGCGTGGACACGCTCGATGTGGCCGGCTTCCAGCGCATCACGCGTTGGGGGTCGCTGCACGATGTCTGGTCGGGCGTGGCGGCTGCCGAAGCCGCGGGCCTGACTCCGATCAAGCTCAACAGCGTGGTCACGCGCGGCTATAACGATCAGCAGGTGGTGGACCTGGCCCGGTTGACGTTCGAGCACCCGTGGGAGGTGCGCTTCATCGAGCTGATGCCGTTTGGTGAAGTCGCCAGCTTTGCCCACAATGCGGTAGTGCCCTACCAGGAAACCATGGCGCAGATCGAGCAGGCGTTCGGCCCACTGCTGCCGGCGCCCGGCTACAATGGCCATGACCCGTCGCGACCCTATCGGCTGGCGGGCGCGCAGGGGTCGCTTGGCTTCATCAGTTCGGTGACGCAGCCGTTTTGCGCCGGCTGCGGCCGCGTGCGGGTGACGGCCGATGGTAAGCTGCGACTCTGTCTTCTGCGTGATAACGAAGTAGACTTGCTGACGCCGCTGCGTCAGGGCTGTTCGTTGGAAGAGTTGAAGGCGCTCCTGCGGGCGGCTGTGTGGGGCAAGCCGTGGGGGCATGGTCTGGCCGAGGAAGTGGTTCCGGAGCTGCGCGTCATGTCGCAAATTGGCGGCTGAACGAAATCAAGGTATGATCTGATCCAACAACGTGTTGGAAAAAACTTTTCTGGAGGATCTTCATGGTAACATTGACACCCATGGCAGTAAGTAAGCTGCAAGATGTACTGCACAGCAAGGGCCTCAGCGAGACCACGCATGGGCTGCGCGTCTTCGTCCAGGGCGGCGGTTGCGGCGGTATGCAGTACGGCATGACCTTCGACGGTAGTCCGCGTGAGGTAGATGAAGTCTTCGAGACGAACGGTCTCAAGGTATTCGTGGACCCCACCAGCCTGTTCTACATCAACGGTGCACAGATTGATTTTGTGGACAGTTTGATGGGCGGCGGGTTCCATATCGAGAATCCCAATGCGGTCTCCAGTTGCGGCTGCGGAAGCTCGTTCCGCACGTCGAAAACTCACACCGGCGAAGAACCGGCCTCTTGCGGCCACAACTAATACAACGACGGACGCAGACTGCTTGACGAAGGACGGGAGAGAGTCACCGAAGCGGCGCCAATCGTCGTTCGGGACTTGGCTTGCGTCCTTCTTTTTTCGTTCTTGTTCTTGGGGAGCTTAGTTTATGGTAACGCGCAAAGATATTCGGTTGGTTCGACGTCACGTCTACGAAGTGTCGCGCCAGTTTCGCCACGACATGCGCGTGCCGGCCCGCTTCTACGCAGATGAATTGATCCTGCAGGCGGCGCTGGACGATGAATGTCTGGATCAACTGGTCAATACCGCCACCCTGCCCGGCATCGTCGGTCACGCGCTGGCGATGCCGGACATTCACCAGGGCTACGGTTTTCCCATCGGTGGCGTGGTCGCCACCACCGGCGCAGACGGCGTCATTTCGCCGGGCGGAGTGGGATTCGACATCAACTGCGGGGTGCGATTGCTGGCGTCGCACCTGGACCGGCACACTGTTCAGCCTTATCTGCCTGCGCTGGCAACGGAGCTTTACAAGCAGGCGCCGAGCGGCGCCGGCGAGAAGGGGTTCATCAGCCTGTCGGAGAAGGAACTGGATGAGGTGCTGGCGCAGGGCAGCGGCTGGGCGCTGAAAAAAGGCTGGGCGCGGTCAGAAGACCTGGAAAGAACGGAAGAGCGCGGCGTGATGGCGGCTGCGAATCCGGCTCATTGCAGCACGCGGGCCAAGAGCCGCGGCAAGAATCAACTGGGCACGCTTGGCTCGGGCAATCATTTCGTGGAAGTGGATGAGGTAGCCGAGATCTACGATGACGAGGCCGCCCAGGCGATGGGCCTTTTCCCCGGCCAGATCGTGGTGATGATTCACTGCGGCAGCCGCGGCTTCGGCCACCAGGTCTGCACCGACTATGTGGATATGTTTCAGAAGGTCATTCACAAGTACGGCATCCACCTGCCGGACCGCCAGTTGGTCTGCGCGCCGCTGCAATCGCCGGAAGGCCAGGCCTACTACGCGGCGATGGCGGCCGCGGCCAACTTCGCCTTCGCCAACCGCCAACTGCTGGCGCACCAGGTTCGCCAGGCCTTTCGGGCCGTGTTGGCCGGCAAGGTGAAGAATTTCGATCTGTTCCAGGTTTACGACATCACGCACAACATGGCGAAGATCGAAATGCACGATGTGGAGGGGCAGCGGCTCAAGGTCTGCGTTCACCGCAAGGGCGCGACACGCGCCTTTGGCCCTGGCGCGGACGCGCTGCCGCGCGCGTACCAAGACATCGGCCAGCCGGTGCTTGTGCCGGGCAGCATGGGCACAGCCTCGTACGTCCTGGTGGGCACGAAAGGCAGCATGGCGCAGACCTTTGGCTCCAGTTGTCATGGCGCCGGCCGTGTCATGAGCCGGTCTGCGGCCAAGCGGCTGGTGCAGGGCGGCGAACTGCGCGGGCACCTGCAGACGCAGGGCATCGAGGTGCGCGCGGGCAGCCTGGCTGGCCTGGCCGAAGAGGCCCCCAGCGCGTACAAAGATGTGGATCATGTCGTCGAAGTCGTACACAACGCCGGCATCGCGGCCAGGGTTGCCCGCCTGACGCCCGTGGCGGTCGTGAAAGGATAAGTTGGTCAAGAACGGCTTCGGTTCATGAATGCGTATGCCATTTGGGAGGTGAAATCTATGTTCGATCGTATTGCTGTCAATCCGCACGTTCATTTTGGCAAGCCATGTATTGCTGGGACTCGCATACCCGTACAAAACATACTTGAATTGGTGGAAGAAGGAATTCCTTTCGCCAAAATCATCCAGGAATACTATCCTGACATCAACAACCAAGATGTTCACGCTTGTTTGCGTTATGCAATTGCCTTGGTTGCAGCAGAAGATGTGCATTTGGCGGTGGTGCCCGCATGAGATTCCTGATTGATCAAGATGTTTATGCTGCGACCACGCGCTTCTTGCGTAACCTGGGTCACGATACCATCACAGTGTCCGAAATCGGTTTGGCGCAGGCATCGGATGAAAGACTGCTTCAGGTTGCCGAGGAGTTGGAAAGGATCCTGGTGACTCGTGATCGTGACTATGGGGCGTTGGTGTTTTTGGGTGGAAAGGGCGCCGGTGTGATCTACCTACGCCTGTTGCCGTCGAATCAACACCAGGTGCATGAGCAGCTGAAGCGTGTGCTGATATCACATGCTGAGCCTGTTTTCGACATAGAACAAATGTTTCCATACAACAGCTTGTGGTCATTGGCAAATCGCACACAACCTGTAGGAACAGTCCTGTTTTCGCTCAAACGTTCTACGCAACGGCTTGTGGCA
>JAYRVL010000509.1:0-4752 GCA_041918575.1 Anaerolineae bacterium
ACCTGGACGAGATCCCCTTTCCGGCGCGTGATCTGCTGCCGCCGGTGAGCAGCTACCCCGGCTTCATGGACACGGTGGATCAGAAACCGCGCGTCAAGGCCTCTCTCATCAGCAGTCGCGGCTGTCCCTTTCACTGTCATTTTTGCAGCATCATCACCTTCTACGCGGCGTCGCCGGGCAAGAGCTGGCGGGGGCGCAGCGTGACCAACGTGGTGGATGAAATGGAGCAGCTCGCGCGGCAGGACGGCGCCGGTCACTTCGAGTTCCAGGACGACAACTTCTTTGTGCAGCCCAAGCGTGCGCTCGAAATCGTCGAAGCGCTGGCCGGCCGCGGGCTGGACTTCACCTTTGCCTTTCTCACCCGCGCGGATCAGATCGTCAAGGGCGAGAAGTATTTTCCGGCCTTTCGCCAGGCCGGGCTGCGCTACGTGGGCGCGGGCCTGGAGAGCGGCAGCCAGGGCAGCCTGGACCGTCTGAACAAAGAAACCACGGTGGAGGAGAACAGCCGCGCCCTGCGCATCCTGTGGGACAACGATGTGGCCGCCCAGGTGGATTTCATCATGTTCGAGCCGAATACGACCATCGAAGACCTGGAGCAGAACCTGGGCTTCATCGAGGACCACGGCTTGTTTGGCTATTTCCCGCCCATCATCCTGTCAACCCTGGCCCTGTTTCCGGGCACCCGCTCGCGCGAAGAGGCCGAGGCGGCCGGCATTGCCTTTGGCAGCACGCATGAATCGCTGCCCTACCATTTTCAGAACCAGGACGCCGCCCAGGTCAAGGCGCTGCTCGACCAGGTGATGGCAGCCTTCGGTGCGGCCTGGTACGACCTGGTCATTGATCTGCAGGATGAATTGGCGCGGCGCGAAGCCGAACTGGCGCGCGCCAACGGTCAAGCAGCGGCCCTTCTGCCGTTGGTCAGAGAGATGAAACTGGAATACAGCGGTCTCGCCAGTTTGCCATATCTGCTGCTCAAACGCCTGCTGCGCACGGGGCGCCAGGTTGGTTTTCAGGCGCTGGATGCCGCGGTGCTCATGCGCCCCACACAGCACGAATTCGAACTGGCCCGCAGCCGGGTTGCCAGTGTGCGGGCGCGCCTGGCCGCGCTGACGTCAGGCTGACGCGTCCTGCTGCAACTGCGCCAGGCGGTCGGCCAGCAGACCGGGCACGCTCACCACATCGGGCGGCAGATGCAGGCGAAAACAGCGCGCCTGGCGCACCAACTGCGCCAGCAGGTCCAGGTGCGCGACGGCGGCGTCCGGCTGCTGCAAATCCACGCTGAGCGGTAGGGCCTCGCTGAGCACGGCGCGGCCCGCCAGCGGCTCGAAGGCGCCGTCACGCGATCCTCGCAGCGAAGGCACGATGAGCAGACGCACGGGCGCCAGCGCGTGCGGGGAATCTGCCGCGGCCATGGCGTCAGGGTAGACTTCGGGTAGGAAAATGGTGGCTTTGCCGTTGTCCGCGCGCTCGTTGACGAACGGGCCTAGTTCGGGGAAAAAGTCAACGGTGGTTGGGGTGACGTGCATGGTGTTGAGGGTTGCCAGCGCGACGATTTCGCCCTGTGCGTTACGCGTGAGCAGGGTGGCGTCATCGGACACGAAACGAAAGCCGGCGCGCACGCATTGCAGCATGGTGGTGGTTTTGCCGGCGCCTGAGGGCCCGGTGATGAGCACGCCCTGTCCTTGCCAGGCCAGGGCGGCCGCGTGCAGCAAAAAGAAGCCGGCCGGACGCAGAGCCTGGTATAGGGTGGTGAACAGAAGGCCGCTGAAAAAGGCTGCGGGCAGAAGCTCAGGCTGGCGTACATAGCCGGCCGCGATGCCGCGGCGCAAATCCAAGCCAACGACTGCCAATCCGTGGCCGTAGTGCGAGAAGAGGAAGTCTCCGCTGTGGAATTCCCGAAAATCGCCGGCCTGGGCTGCATCCGGCCAGGGAAAAGGGGGTGCGTCGCTCGCGGCCGGCGTCAGCGTCAGGGTGAGGGCGGGCGCTGCGGCAGGCTGGGACCGAAGGTGAGCCAGGGGGCGCAGCAGGCGTTTGTGCAGCGTGGGGGGTGCGGTCAGGACCACGTCCGCCGCGCCGATGCGCACCGTGGCGTGGGACCGAGCGTCGGCGCGGGCGCAGGTCTGCTGGAGCAAGAAGAAGAAGTCGTCAGCATTCACCATGGAGCCATACGATCTGGGGTGAGAGGAAAAAGACGGCAGACAAACGAACAGGGCAGTTGGCTGTGACGCAACTGCCCTGTTCGTTAGAATTCGGAAGACGTGACTTGGCGAAGCCCCGTTGCACGCACTCTCGTTCTGCACATAACCCAAGCGCCGGGATTACCGGACGGCGGCCAGGCGCTCAGATTAGTAAAACGAATGTGGTAACGTTCCCAGCAGGCGAAGGGTTGGGCATGGACTACCGATAGGTCGCGTAGCCTGTTGCACCGAGAAAAGGAATTCACGGCGCCCCCACCTTGAGTGTCCCGAGTATTACTGACCGGGCAAGGCGTTCGGGAAGTTCAGCGGCGGCGGAGTCGTCGCCAGTGTAACCTTCTGAAGTCGCTGGTGCTTGATCAGTTTCGGGGCCTCGTAGGTCATCTTAGGATTCATGTTGATTCCTCCTTGCGCTATGCATGCGCTGATGTTTGGAAGTACGTTCGCGACGACACCCACGCAGTGCCGCCATTTAGGTGATCTCAGCCCGTTACAAACCCTTCGCTAGCTGGAGATTGGAGCTTCGCCAAGCACCACAAGATTTTCGTTTTCCATATCGGAAACCAGCTTGCTCAGGTCTGCACGGGCTTGCGCCTCACTGATATCGTAACGCTCTAAAATAGAGGCTACTATATCCTGAAAAGAATGTTGTCCGTCCGCCATCTCCCACACGAGGGTACCGATTTGATTCAGACTAAAATGATCGCCCGTCTTGAAGTCTACGATAATCGCTTCGCCATCAATGACACGGGCAATCAGTCGGTCTTCACGACGGTGAATGGTCAATTCATCGTTCAATCCGGTCACCGGGTATCCTTCGCTCGTGAGCGTATCTCTAAAACAAATGAGGATAGCGTAAAGGGGACAAGTTGACCCGATTATAGCATAGCCCCTTCCGGCTTGTCAAGCGCCCATATGGCCCAATCACGATTTTCTTTTCTGAACGAGTCCCGGGCCACAGGAAACGCCCAGAATGGCGGCGGGATCGCCAGAAACCGACAGCGCGGAGCGTGAAATTCGCGATGAGAGGAAACGGGAGACTGTTGACGCGGTCTGCAAATTGACACAAGCGGCGCCTACTGCTAAAATCGGCCCGTTCGTTGTCTTCGGTCCCCCCCGCTAATCCCCGGGCCTCGCTCTTGTTGAACCAACGCGAAACCATGACGCCAGGTGCAAACCATGTGTAAAGCGCGCTCCGGCCCGGTTTGCCTTGTCCTCTTGCGCTTCGGGTTGGTTCCCGGTATGTTTCGTTGTACAGGAGGAACCATTTCATGCATGCTTCGCGTACCTTCCGTCTGTTGTTGATCGTGGGCTTGCTGCTCGCGGTTGCCATTCCTGGCAGCCTGGCGCTGGCCCGAACCAACGCCGCGCCCGCCCTGGCGCCATTGCCAACGCAAGCCGAACCGCCCACAGCCATTGAACTGATCCCCCAGGAGCCAGAAACTAAAGACAAGGGCTTTGGCGAGTCACTGCCGCCTGATTGGGCGCCCTATGTGCCTCTCGATCAGAACTTCCAGCACGAAACCGAGCCAAACAACACCGCTGCCGCCGCAAACGCACTGAGCAGCAATGACAGCGTCGTGTTTGGCTACATCTATCCGAATGCCGACGTAGATTATTTCTCCTTCACTGCCAGCGCAGGCGACCGCATCTACGCGGCAGTGATGACCAGCTTTTCGTCCAATGGCAGCTCTGACAGCCAAATGACCATCCTCGACACAGACGGCGCCACCCAAAACGAGTTCGACGATGACGACGGGTCGCTTGGCAGCCTTTCATCGTCGGTTGCTGGCGCCACCTTGCCAACCGCCGGTACCTATTACATCAAAATCAATCACTTCTCTCTCACCAGCCAACTGCGTCCCTACCACCTGCATGTCAAGGTGCAGAGCGGCAGCCCCTCGACCGAGACGGAACCCAACGATACCCCGGCCACGGCCAATGCTGTACCGGCTTCCGGTTGGATTACCGGCGCCACCAGCAGCGCCACTGATACCGACTGGTTCTACCTGCCCCTGAACGCCGGCGATACGGTTTTTGCCAGCCTCGACCTGGATCCCACGCGCGACAACACGCAGTGGAACGGCTCCCTGGGTATCGGCCTGTTCAGCAACTACTACCTGACGGTCAATGATGTCACCGCTGGCTCGGCCACCAATCCGACCTCCGAAGCCCACTTCATGACCGTGCGCGAGACCGGCGCCTACTACATTTGGGTCGGTCTGCCCGCCGGCGGCGCCACCTTCGGCGACTACAACCTGAGCGTCTCCGTGCATCCGGCCGCCCCGGAGACCTGCACCACCTACACCAGCACCGATGTGCCCCAAACCCTCGGCCCTGGCGCGACGACCGCATCCTCTACGATCACCGTGCCGGGTACCCCACGCGTGGCCGATATCAACGTGACTGTTGATGTGACCCACAGCCTGATGGCCGAACTGGATGTGACCCTGACGGCGCCCGGCGGCAACGAGGTGGGTCTCTTCACCGACGTCGGCCAGGGCACAGCCGGCGTCTTCGTTACCATGACCACCACGCTGGACGACGAAGCAGCCAT
>JAYRVL010000510.1:0-1607 GCA_041918575.1 Anaerolineae bacterium
ATCTCCGGTCTCTAATCTCCGGTCTCTAATCTCCGGTCTCTAATCTCCGGTCTCTAATCTCCGGTCTCTATTCTCGCGCACCTCTCGCCCGTTGTCGTCCGCACGCCGGGTGATTCATGGTCGTTCTTGTCGGTGATGGGGCGTCACCCAAACGGGTGAGATCAGGACGGCCTGATGGGCGACAGGAATTCCAAATGTGACCGGAATCGAGGCTTTAGCCGGTGCAGTTTGCGGCTTTGCTGGCTAAGAAACCGGCTGAAGCCTCCAATCCAGGTCCGATCAACGCCTGCATTTGACCTTGTTTTGACCTTATTTGGAATTCCTGGATGGGCGATTGGCCTGCGGGCCGGTGTGTGCTATAGTATTACCCTGTAACATTTGTGCGATCCGCGAGAATCTTCTGAACCGCGAAGACGCCAAGAACGCGAAGTTCTATTTCGTCTTTGCGGTGAAACTGCGCTATGATGTAAGTGCGTTGCACATGAGAACTGCGAGACATGCACATGAGAGATAAAATTGCTTTCGATGACGACAGCCCGATTCTGCTCGATGAGCGCCAACGCCGCGGCGCGTTGGTGCTGCGCACGCTTCCCATCCTTTTCATTCCGGTGATCGCGTCCATCATCACCTGGCTGCTGCTGCGCGCCACCCTGCTCGGCCTGGCGCCGCAGGACAACGCGCCGCGGGTCACGGCGCTCGCGCCTCTGACGCTGATCGTCGTCACAGTCATTTTCCTCAGTTCGCTCATCATCCTGGTGCGCCTGGGGCGACCGACCCTTTCCGCACTGACCTTGATCGGCGCGTGGACCCTGGCCGTCACCGTGGCTTCTTTGCGCTTTGGCATCGTCACCTACTTTCCGGCTTTGTTGATTTTGCCCATCTGCGCGGCCGGCCTGTTGATTGACGCTACCGCCAGCATCAGCCTGGCCGGCCTGGCCACCGCCATGATCGTCAGTCTGGCCTGGTTGGAGAACAACGGCCTGATGGCGCCCATTCCTGCATTGCCCGCCGTGATCCAGGAGAATTTGCCGATCGTGGCAGCCGGTTTCTGGAGCGGGCTTTTCTGGGCCGTGGCCGGCTTGACCTCCCTGCTGGCCGGCGGTCTGCAGCGGGCCCTGCGTCAGGCGCGCACGCAGGCCGAGGCGCTCAGCCAACTGAGCAGTGAACTGGAGACACGCGTGCAAACGCAAACGGCCGCGCTGCTGGCGCAGTCTCGCGAGGCCGCCACGCTGGAGGAGCGCACCCGGCTGGCGCGCGACATTCATGACACGTTGGCGCAGGGGCTGACCGGCATCGTGGTCCAATTGGGCGCGGCCCAACAGGCGCAGGCAGCCAACGATCCCCTGGCGGTTGAGCATCTCGATCTGGCCCAACGGTTGGCCCGCGAAGCCCTGGCCGAGGCGCGGCGCTCGGTTTGGAATCTGCGCGCGGCGGCCCTGGAGCGCGGCGACCTGGGCGCGGCGCTGGCCGGTCTTACCGCGCGAGGGCAATCGCCCGCCATCGCCATGCGTTTCGAACAGCATGGCGAGCCGTGGCCGCTACTGCCGGCCGTGGAATCCGCGCTCTTGCGCGTGTGCCAGGAGGCGTTGGCCAACATCAGCCGCCAT
>JAYRVL010000511.1:0-11554 GCA_041918575.1 Anaerolineae bacterium
CGCGCCGGCGATCTCGACCTCGCTTATTTGCGCACCTGGGCCAATGAACTGCAGGTCGCCGATCTGCTCGCACGCGCCCTTGATGAAAAGTAAATCGCCGCCCTGCACGATCCACGCGTGGGCGCGCTGAGCGTCCACATCGGGCAAGACGAACTGACGTACAAAGATAGACTAATCCTAAACTTGACCACGGTCATGATTCGTGCTACTATATCATCAGAAAAGATCGAGGAGCACCAATCATGCCAACTCAGCTCACGCGCACCCAGAAACGGCAAAACGAAACCCGCGAACGCATCTTTCGCGCGGCCATGCAATTGTTTGCAGAGAAGGGCTTCGAGAACACCACCGTCGCCGAAATCACCGAAGCCGCCGACATCGGCAAGGGCACCTTCTTCACCTACTTTCCCACCAAAGAAGCCATCTTTCGCCAGCCGGGTCAACTGGCCCTGGAAGCCATCGCCTCTGCCGCGCAGGCAGGACTGGCGCAAGGGCAACCGGTAGCCCAGGTGCTGAAGGGCGCGCTCACCGCCTCAGCCGCCTGGCATGAGGCCAACAAATCCCTCACCGGCCAGATGGTCAAATCCAATTTCTCATTTTCACTGGACGACGCCTCCAGCAAAGGCAAACTACTGGAACTCCTGGTGCGCCTGGTGGCTGCGGGGCAGCAGGCTGGGGAGTTCAAACAGGACATCCAGGCCCAGGACGCGGCCCTGGTGCTGGCAGGCGTCTACTTTTCTGTCATCGCCTACTGGGCAACCAGAGAAGACCGCCCCCTGGCCGGTCGCATGGCCGCCGCACTGGATGTGATCCTGAAAGGCCTGGCCGCATGAAACAAAAATGGCTGGGCCTGGCCGCCATTCTGATCGGCATGAGCGCGTCGGCCTTGATGCAAACGATGATCGCCGCCACCATGCCCACCATCACGGCCGACATCGGCGGCCTGTCCCTGTACAGTTGGGTCTTCAGCGGCTACATGCTCGCCTCCACCGTCACCATCCCCCTGTTTGGCCGCCTGGCCGATCTCTTTGGCCGGCGCATCTTATACGTGACCGGGCTGTTGGTCTTTCTGCTGGGCGCCGCCCTGGTTGGCGCAGCGCAGCGCATGGATCTGTTAGTGGCCTACCGCATCGTGCAAGGAATCGGCGCCGGCGCAGTGGCGCCCGCCGCCCTGGCCGCCATCGGCGACCTGTTCGGCGACAAGGAGCGCGGCAAGGTCTTTGGCTTCATCGGCGCAGCGCAGGTCATTGCCAACCTCATCGGCCCGCCGCTGGGCGGCTGGATCGCCGACGCGTATTCGTGGCGGCTGAATTTTTGGCTCGTGCTGCCGGTGGGCGGATTGGCGGCCCTGCTGGCGCTCGTGAGCCTGCCCAATCAACGCTGGCAGCCCGCGCCAGCAGTCGCCGCCCAGCCGGCGGGCCGCCGCCGGCAAGCGCTTGAAAGCGCGCCGGATGAACGGCCCGCCGAAGTCCTGGCGGCGGAAATTCCCTCCGCCCCGAATTCATGCAGCGGCAGTCGGCCGTTACGCCGAACGCTCGCCGCCTTCTCCGCGCCGCGGCTGGCCGCGCCGGCCTTCTGGCAACCGGCGGCCGGCGCATTCCTCCTGGGGCTGGCCACGGCCAGCGCCGTCGCCTACTTCCCGCTCTATCTGCAACAGCTCTTTGCCTTCACCGCCGCCGCGACGGGCCTGGCCCTGCTGCCCATGCTGCTCATGGCCGGAGTAGCCTCGGCCGCGGGCGGATGGCTGACCGCGCGCGCGCCGCGCCCCACGCAGGCGGCCGCATGGGCTTTGATCGCCAGCGGGTTCTGTCTGCTGGCGCTCCTGCGGCCGCAGAACATCGGCCCACTGGCCGCACTGATCGGCGCGGGGATGGGGCTGTTACTGCCGGTGTACCTGCACACAGCGCAGGAGGCCGGCGGCGAGGCCTTTCGAGCCACCGCCAGCGGCCTGATTCAGATGGCGCGCAACCTGGGCGGCGCCCTGGGCATCCCCCTGCTCGGCGTTTGGCTGGCCGGGGGAGAGCCAAAGCCGGCATTCAGCGCCCTGTTTGCCTCGTTGGCGTTGGTCGGGGTGTGCGGCCTGATCCTGGGCGCGGTTGCGCCTGGCGCACGCAGCGCCCCCCACTCATCGGCAGGCGCAGGGGATGCCGTGCGCCTCGAAAACTCGTTACCGCACTGACGAAGGTGAACTGCACATGACAATCGTTTGGTTTGACGAAATCGAGTCGAACGCCATCCACCAGGTCGGCGGCAAGGGCGCCAATCTGGGGCGGATGGCCCAGGCGGGGCTGCCTGTGCCGCCGGGGTTCTGCGTCACCACCCAGGCGTACCAGCAGTTCATTGCCGAGGCGAACTTGTGGCCTGAGATGGCGCAGTGGCTGGCTACTCTGCCGCCGCGGCCAGCCGGCGAGGCCATCCGTCAGCGGCTGGAAAGCGCGCCCATGCCGCCGGCCATCGCAGCGGCCATTCGGGCTGCCTATGGCCGGCTCAACGGCGGTCGCGCGGCCGTGGCGGTGCGCTCATCCGCCACAGCCGAAGACCTGGCCGACGCCAGCTTTGCCGGCCAGCAGGAGACCTTCCTGGGCATTCGGGGCGCGGAGAGCCTTGTGTATCATGTGCAGCGCTGCTGGGCTTCGCTGTGGACCGAGCGCGCCATCGCCTACCGCAGCCGCAGCCACTTTGCGCATGATACGGTCAGCCTGTCGGTAGTGGTGCAGGAGATGATCGCGTCAGAGGTCGCGGGCGTCTTGTTCACCGCAAACCCGGTCACCAACAGGCGCGACGAAATGCTCGTCAATGCCTCGTTTGGGCTGGGCGAAAGCGTCGTGTCTGGCCGCGTCACGCCGGACACTTACCGGCTCGCGCGCCGCAGGCAGTTCGTGGTGCTGGAAAAAATTCGCGGCGCCAAAGCCACGCGCATTGACATGAACGGCCATGGCGCCCAGGAAACAGCCGTGGAAGTCGAGCTGCGCCAGCGCCTTTGCCTGGACGACGCAGCCCTGCGCCGGCTGCGGGAGTTGGGAGAAACCGTGGAGCGTCATTACGGCCAACCGCAGGACATCGAATGGGGATTGGCGCAGGGGCAGCTCTATCTGCTGCAAACACGGCCGATCACCTCGCTGGCGACCGCGGCCGCGCCGCCGCCCACATTGAGCAAGGCCCAGCGCGTCATCTTGAACGACCTCCTGGAACATTACCCCGAACCGCCTTACCCGCTTGATTGCGCGGCCGTGCGCGACAGCTATCAACAGTTGGTTGACACCCTGGCCGCCTATGGGGTCAGCCTGCCGCCATCCGCCGACATCATCCGGCTCGACGACCACGGACTCGCCAGCGTTCACCCGCCGCGCCCAGCGCTGAATGTCCGCTTCCCGGCCGCGTTCGTCACCCTGGCCCGCAGTCTCCAAACCAACCCGCGGCGCTGGCTGGACGAGCAGCAGCCAGCATTCCAGGCAGAACTGGACGCCCTGGCCCGCGTCGAGGTGACAACGCTCGCGAACGACGCCCTGGTTCGATTCATCCGGTCCGCCGTGGCGGTCACAAGCCGTGTGGGGCTGATTCGCTTTCGTGATTTCATCGTGCCCGCGGTGGCCCGCTCCTCCTGGCTCAAACTCCTGCTCGGCCTCACGCGAGACGGCCGCCAGGTCAGCGTGATGGACCTGCTCGGCGACCTGCCCTACCAGACCGCAGTCATTGACCAGGCGCTCCATCGCCTGGCGCAGGAAGCCGAACGCCTGCCCCAGGCCAGCGCCATCCTCCTGCACACGGAGATGGACGCGATGATGGCCGGCCTGGCCGACCACCCCGAAGGCCGCGCGTTCCTGGACAAGGTCAACGCCTTCCTGACTCGATTCGGCGCGCGCACCATGAAGATGTACCTGCCCTTTTCCAACCGCTCGTGGACAGAGAACCCCGCCAGCCTGCTGGCAACAGTCGCCGTGCTTCTGCGTTCGCCCAAACGCCCCGCAGAGGCGACTGCGCCCTACGCGGCGCTGCGCCAGCGTCTACTCGATCAGCTGCCGGGCTGGCTGCGCGCCCCTTTTACGGCCTTGCTCGAACAGTTCCGCATGGGGCATGTGGCGCGCGAATCCACCCTGTACACCATCGAAGAGGGGTTCCTGCACGCGCGCCGGGGGGTGGATGAAGCGGCCCGGCGCCTGCAGGCCGCTGGCGCGCTGCCGCAGGCGGAATTGGCGGTGTACCTCACCCTGGAAGAACTGTGCGCCGCCCTATCTGGCAACCTCTTGCCCGCGGCCGTGGTCGGCCTGGCGTCGCGCCGCCGCCAGGCGCGACCGGCCGCCATGCAAGCCTGGCGCGGGCAGTGGCAACAGAGCCGGCCAGGCGCCGGCGCCGCAGCCGTGAAAGGGCTGCCGGGCAGCCCCGGCCTGGCCGCAGGAACCGTCAAGGTGATTGCCGGACCGGCTGAATTCGATAAGCTGCAGCCCGGTGATGTGCTCGTCTGCCCCTACACCGACCCGGCCTGGACCCCGCTGTTCACCCTGGCGTGCGCGGTGGTGGCAGACACCGGCGGCCCACTCTCCCATGCCGCCATCGTCGCGCGCGAGTACCGCATCCCCGCGGTGCTCGGCGCACAGGGCGCCACCCTGATCTTCAGAGATGGCGATTCGATCAGCGTGAATGGGAACAGCGGAGAGGTGTTACGGATGTAGTTGGAACTGGTATTCAGATCATCACTGACACAGTTGCTTGCTGATTTCCCACAGGCGGCGGCGCATGGTTTCATCGTGTGTCTGCGGCGCTGAGGGTACGGCGCGCAGGTCATCGAAATACGCGCCAGTAATCAACATTGTTTTTTGGTTCATCGTCCGTCCCGTGCCTTTCTTGTAGCCATTTGACGACCGATGTTCCACCATCGTCACAGGCTCGTTGGCGGCTCAGATGTAGTGCTGCTCTTTGGCCCAGGCGGTCAGTTGATCGCGGAACTTGGGGTGCGCGACCTGGATCAGGTTCAGGCAACGCTGGCGAATCGTTTTGCCGTACAGTTCAGCCACGCCGTATTCCGTCACCACGTAGTGAACGTGGTTGCGGCTGGTCGTCACGCCGGCGCCCGTTTGCAGCGTAGGAACGATACGAGTGACCGTATCGTTCTTGGTGGTGCTGGGCAGCGCGATGATGGGACGGCCGCCCTTGCTGCGTGACGCGCCGTAGATGAAGTCCAACTGGCCGCCGACGCCGCTGTAGAACTTGGTGCCGATCGAATCCGCACAGACCTGTCCGGTCAGGTCCACCTCGATGGCGGAGTTGATGCAGACCATGTTGTCGTTCTGCGCAATGATGAACGGGTCGTTCACGTAGTCCTGCGGATGGAACTCGACGATCGGGTTGTTGTCCACGAATTCGTACAACCGCTGGCTGCCCAGGATGAACCCGGCCACGATCTTGCCCGGATGGAGCGTCTTACGTTCGTTGTTGATGATCCCGGCATCCACCAGGGGGATGACGCCATCAGAGAAAAGCTCGGTGTGAATGCCCAGGTCGCGTTTGCTGTTGAGGAAGTGCAACACCGCGTCGGGAATGGCGCCAATGCCCATCTGCATGGTGGCGCCGTCGGGGATCAGATGCACGATATGCTCGGCGATCTTCTTCTCCAGCTCGCCCGGTGCACCCTGCGGCACTTCTGGCAAGTGGTAGCTGACCGGCACCATGTAGTCCACCTTGCTAATGTGGATGAAGCTGTCGCCGAGGGCGCGGGGCATGAATTCGTTGACTTCCGCGACGACGATGCGGGCGTTTTGCGCGGCTGGTTTGGTCAAGCCCACCTCCACCCCAAACGACAGGAAGCCATGCTCATCGGGCGGCGAGCAGTGAATCAGCGCCACGTCGAGCGGCAGTTGGCCGCTACGGAACAGGCGCGGAATCTCAGACAGAAAGACCGGCGTAAAATCGGCGCGCCCCTCATTGACCGCGCTGCGCACATTGTGGCTGATGAAAAGGGTGTTGACGCGCAGCTTCCCTTCCATTTCCGGCGCCACGTACTTGGCGTCGCCAATCGTCAGAACCTGCACGATTTCGACATTCTCCACCTCGCCCGCGGTGGCGCGATCTACGAGCGCGGCGAGCAGTGTTTGGGGAACGCTGCAGTTGCCGGTCAGAAAAACGCGATCTCCAGACTTGACCGCCTGCACTGCTTTTTCGGCCGGGACGATTTTATTCCAACAACGCATCATCCAGTTATTCATAAATCACATCCCACAGCCCTAAGAACTCATTGTGTAGGCAGTCATCAGGCCGGGCAGCATGATTTTGCCGGCCCGAATGTTGACCCCACGCGCCAGCGCCGGTGATTTTTCAATCGCTGCGTCCAAGCCCTCAGAGGCGATGCTGTGGATGAACGGCCAGGCAGCATTGTTGAACGCGTGCGTAGCCGTGCGCGCCACGATGCCGGTCATGTTGGGCACACAATAGTGGATGACGCCTTCTTCGACGTACGTGGGCGCGGTGTGCGTGGTGGGGCGGGTCGTTTCCACGCAGCCGCCCGTGGTCACCGCCACGTCCATGATGATCGAACGCCGTTTCATGCTGCGCACCAACTCGCGCGAGATGAGGATCGGCGAGCGGGCGCCCGGCACCTGGATGGCGCCCACGACCACATCGGCAAAGCGCACCATCTTCTCCACGTTGAGCGGATTGGGCATCAGCGTGATGACGCGACCCATGAAGAGGTTATCAATGTAGTGAAGGCGCTTGATGTCCTTGTCCAACAGATAGACATTAGCGCCCAGCCCCAGGAAAACACGGGCCGCCTGTGTGCCCACCACCCCGCCGCCCAGGATGACCACCTCGGCCGGCGCGACGCCGGGCACGCCGCCCAGGAGGATGCCCTTACCGCCGCTGGTGTTTTCCAGCAAGCGCGCCGCCACCTGCGCGCACATGCGGCCGGTGACTTCACTGATCGGCTGCAGCACCGGCAGCGACCCATCGTCGTCCTGAATGGTCTCATAGCCGATGGCGGTGACATTGTTGTTCAAGAAACTCTGCACGCGGCTCCTGCGCGCGGCCGGCAAATACAGAAAGCCGCAGACGATTTGGTCGCTGTGCAGCATGCCGGTTTCTTCGGGGGTTGGCCGCGCCACTTTGAGCAACAAGTCAGCGCGAGCAAACGCTTCTTCGGCCGAATAGACCAGGGTAGCGCCGGCGCGGCGGTAATCCTCATCGCTGTAGCCGCTGCCTACGCCCGCGCCTTGCTCCACGTAGATGCGATGACCCTCATCGTGCAGGATCTGTACATTCGCCGGGGTAATGCCCACCCGGTACTCGCTGGCCCTCCGTTCACGCGGGACTCCAATATCCATAATGCTCTGTTCCCTCTGTTTCTTGTCTGTTTGTGACCTGCTTCATGCCTCGCCCCACTCACGCACGACCAGGCGAAAAACGTCTGTCTCAGTCACCATGCCGATGATCGCGCCCGCATCATCCGTGACCGGCAGGCCGCCAATCTTGTGCTCCAACATCATTTTCACCGCTTCGACCACCGGCGCGTCAGCCGTCACCGTGAAGACCCGATGGGTCATGGCGTCCCCCGCAGTCAGCCAGGTCGTGGCCGCGGCGTCGTACGGATCCACGGCCGTCGCCATGGAGGCCACGCGCACGTCGCCCTGCGTCAAGATGCCGACCAACTGCCCTTCGTCATCCACCACGGGTAAGCGGCGAATCTGATAGTTTTCCAGGATCGCCGCCGCCTCATCCAGATCAGCCTCATAGTGAATCGTGAGGGCAGGAGCGCTCATGATGTCGCGTACAAGATAGGTCGGCATTTTCGTCTCCTTTGGCAATCATCTACGGTCATGTCGCATTCTTTGCATCTCTACTGCAAGCGGGCGCGAATTGCGCCTGTTTGCGTCGGCGGAAAAATGAAATCTATTCCCGCTGGTAGTTTCTGGCATTCTCGGCTCTCGATGCAATCTGCGCGCTGCAGGGACAAGACGAAGGACGAACGGTCAGTAATCTTGATCCTTCGTCCTTCATCCGCGATGCCTCGTGACCAGCAGGAATTCCAAATGTGGTCGCTGAAGACATCTGGAATGGAGGCTTTAGCCGGTTATTGGGCACTTGAGAACCCTGTGGCAGACCGGCTGAAGCCTCGATTCCGGGTACATTTGGAATTCCTGCGTGACCAGCCAGCGATCGGGCGCCGGAGGGCATTCTCTAGTGGGCCGTTTGACATGAACATAGCCATTGTTTACGCTCAGGTAATGGCTATAAGCATGCCAAGTGGGCCACTAGTTCATGCTCATGACTGGCGCCGCCGCGCCGACCGGCGCCGCCGCGCCGACCGGCGTCGCCCCCATCCGCCGCTCGATGGCACGCGCCAGGCGGCGAATTCCCTCTTCGATCATGGCCGGCTCGGCGTTGGAGAAGTTGAGGCGCATGGTGTTGAGTTGTCCGCTGCTGCGCCCGGCCGCGTAGAACGCGTGGCCAGGCACGAACGCCACCTTTTCCTTGACTGCATCCTGCAACAACTCTTCGGTGTTGATCTCCGGCGGCAGTTCCACCCACAGGAACAGCCCACCGCGGGGGTGCGTCCAATGCACCCCGGCCGGGAAATAGCGCTCCATGGTCGCCAACATGACGTCGCGGCGTGCGCCATACACGCGGCGCAAGCCGCGCACATGGTTCTCCAGGAAACCATCTCTGGCGACTTCGTACGCAATCATCTGATCGAAGATGCTGGTGTGCAGGTCCATTCCCTGCTTGGCCAGCACGCATTTCTGAATCACCTCAACCGGCGCCACGATCCAACCCAGGCGCAGACCAGGCGCCAGCGTTTTAGAAAACGTGCTCAGGTAGAGAATGTTGCCCCTGAAATAGCCATGACCATCGCAGGCGCGAGATTCCAGGTGTTCGCAGTCCAACTGCACCAGCGTGGGCAAATGCTCCCCTTCGTAGCGCAGCTCGCCATAGGGGTCATCCTCGATGATGGGCACCCCATAGCGATCGGCCATTTCCACCAACTCCTGCCGACGCTCCAGCGAGAGCGTCACCCCGCCCGGATTCTGGAAATTGGGTAGAATGTACATGAACTTGACGCCGGCGCGCATCGCCTCTTCCATTTTGTCAACCTGCAAGCCATTGTCATCAATCGGCACCTCGACATACTCCGCCTGATAGGCATTCCAGGCCTGCAGCGCGCCCAGGTAGGTTGGCCGTTCGACCAGAATGGTATCGCCGGGGTTGATGAGCAGTTTGCCGATCAGGTCCAGCGCCTGTTGTGAGCCGGAAGTGATCAACACGTTGTCTTCCTTGGCCGTGATACCGTAGCTCGCCATTTTTTCGACGATGAGCGAACGCAGCGGCTGATAACCTTCGGTAGTGCTGTATTGCAGCGCCTTGCTGCCCGCTTGCGCCAAAACCCGATCGGCGGCCGCGCGGAAGGCCTCAACCGGAAACAGCTCTGGCGCCGGCAAGCCGCCGGCAAACGAGATCATGTCCGGTTGTTGCGTGTACTTCAGCAGTTCGCGAATGATAGAAGCGCCCATGCGCTGATTACGCTGCGCATACCGTCGTTGCCACGGTGTAGTCATAAATTACACTCCTTTGTGTATTGCTTGGTCTTGATGTGCCGGGGGCGTGTCTCTGCGCCTATTTGCCAGACACGCGAATGAGCAGAACCGGGCAAGGTGCAGCTTGCAGAACCTTCTCGGCGACGCTGCCGTAAACCCATCGGCTGATGCCGCCCCGTCCATGCGTTGACATGACGATCAAGTCAATTTTTTCGGCCCTGGCATAGTCAGCAATGGCATCAGGCACCGGACCGTCCAGGATGACAGTCTGGTACGCAATGCCCTTCTCACGCAGCTCGCCGGATACGCCCTGCAAGTACTGCGCCGCCTGGTCGCGCAAACCGGGCAGTTCAGTCACCGTCCCGGAAAGCACCAGGTCAGGCGCAATCAACTGATAGGGCGAAACGATGACGCGCAACAACGTGATGCTGCTCTTGAACTCAAGGGCCAGGGCCTCTGCATGGTGAAGCGCGGCTTCGGCCAGCGCAGAGCCATCCAGCGGTACAAGAATGTTCTGGTACATATGCATTTGCCTCCCATGATTGAAACGCGCCCAGGCGTCAGGCCGGAACGCGCATGGCGCTCTCCGCGCCGCGCCGCAGCGCCACCTTGTTCGGTTCCAGGAAGCGCCGATTGCGCTCCGGCAGGTGAGCCATCAAGGCTCGATCGAGCGCCTCCAGCGGCAGCAGGTTGGTGGCCTGCAGCAGAGCGCCCAGCATGACCACATTGGTCAGCTTGATGTTACCCAGGGCGCTGGCAATGTCGTTGCCCGCCACCGGGATGACATTGATGTCGCTGCGCGTCACCGGCCGCGTCACCAACGAACTGTTGTAGATCAAGAAACCGCCCGGTTTGACCAGCGGCTCGTATTTGTCCACCGACGGCAGATTGAGAGCAATTACGGCGTCGGGGTTGCGCACCAGCGGCGCGCCCACCTCATCATCTCCCACCACCACGATACAATGCGCCGTACCGCCGCGCATCTCCGGTCCGTAGGACGGGATCCACGTCACCGCCTTGCCTTCATCCATGCCGGCGTAGGCCAATAACTGGCCGGCGAAGAGGGCGCCCTGTCCACCGAAGCCAGAAAAAACGATTGAGAATTCCATTTTGTATCCTCCTTGTATCCCCATGTGCAAGAAATCAACGGCAAAGGTCACTGTTCAGCCAGGCAGTGAGAATGGTCTCGATAGCGCCCGGAGCGCCCCCCTGCCCCCCAAAACAGGGGGAGGCGAAATCTTTTACCCCAGGATTGGGGGCAGGGGGGCCGCCTGAGCAGTTACCTGCAAAGCGTCTAATTCAGGCGCGCCACGGCGTCCACCACCTTGTAGTCGCCCAACGGATAGTAGGGCACCATCTGATTCTCGATCCAAGTCAGGGCTTCGGCCGGGGCGATGTGATAGTTGGTGGGACATGACGACAAAATTTCGACCAGGGAGAGTCCCTGTCCTGCCAACTGAGCCTGGAACGCGGTGCGGATCGCTTTCTTCGTGCGGTTGATTTCGCGCACATTGTGAGTCGAACGCCTGACTGCGTAGGAAACGCCCGGCAGCCCTGCCAGCAGCTCGGCCACGCGCAGCGGGTAGCCGGTCAGGGTGACATCGCGGCCGCTTGGCGAAGAAGTGGTGATCTGGTTCGGCAGGGTGGTTGGCGCCATCTGGCCGCTCGTCATGCCGTACACGGCGTTGTTGACGAAGATGACGGTGATCTTCTCGCCGCGCGCCGCGGCATGAATGATCTCATTCGTACCGATGGCCGCCAGGTCGCCGTCGCCCTGGTAGGTAAAGACGATCTTGTCGGGTTGTGTTCGCTTGAGGCCGGTAGCCATGGCCGGGGCGCGTCCATGCGCCGCCTCAGCCATGTCTACGTTGAAGTAGTTGTAGGCAAAGACCGCGCAGCCCACAGGCGCGACGCCAATCGTGCGTTCGCGCACACCCAACTCGTCCAGGACTTCGGCCACCAGGCGGTGAATGATTCCATGCGTGCAGCCGGGGCAATAGTGCGTTGGCACATCGGTCAGCGAATCGGGGCGC
>JAYRVL010000512.1:0-6318 GCA_041918575.1 Anaerolineae bacterium
ATAGACTCGCGTTACAGAGACTCACGATTTGTAACTGCTCAGCCAGGCAGTGAGAATGGTCTCGATAGCGCCCGGAGTGCCCCCCTGCCCCCCAATCCTGGGAGAGCCGAATGCTTTTCCCCCCAGGTTTGGGGGCAGGGGGGGCCGCCTGAGCAGTTACCACGATTTGCTTTTGTCGGCGCGTTTTTTATTTCGCAGGTTCGGGCTTGCCCACCGCGTCTTCGATGACTTCGAGAAATTCCTTCACGTCAATCGGTTTGGTCAGGTAGCCTTTCGCGCCGAGCGCCAGCAGTTCGTTCACGTGCGCGGGCATGGCGTCCGCGCTGATGACGACGACCGGGATGGTTTGGGTGGCGGGTTCGGCCTTGAGCCAGCGCAGAACGTCCGAGCCGTGGATGTCGGGCAGGTGCAGGTCGAGCAGGATCAGGTCGGGACGGTGATCCTTCGCCAGCGACGTGGCGAGGCGTCCCTGCATGGCAGTGATCAACTTCACTTCGGGGATGCGATCCATGATGGCCTCGACCAGGTGGACGTTGGCGAGGTTGTCCTCCACGTACAGGACGAGGCCGCGCCCCTTTCGCATTTTCTCGGTCAGGTTTTCTTCCACTTCGGCCATGATGACCTCCTTGAGTCTGTCGGTGACCAGTTTCAGTTCCAGCCAGAAGGTAGTGCCTTCTCCAATTTTGCTTTCCGCGCCGATGCGTCCGCCCATCGTCTCCATCAGGCCTTTGGAGAGCGCCAGTCCGAGGCCGGCGCCTTCCGAGGCGTCCGTATCGAGGCGGTCGAAGGGGACGAAGATGCGTTCCATTTTTTCAGGCGGGATGCCCACGCCGCTATCGCGCACTTGCAGGCGCAGGTGGCCGTCTATCGTCAGGCTGGCGATGACATCAATCGCGCCGCCCTCGCGGCTATATTTGACGGCGTTGGAGAGCAGGTTGAGCAACACTTGTTTGAAGCGCTGGCGGTCGGCCTCCACAAACACGTCGGTGGAGGAGGGAATCTTGAGGGTGAGAGAAAGGCGGCGCGCTTCGGCCATCGGGCGGATCAGGTCGAAGACCTCTTTCACCGCGTCCGCCACCCGCACCGGTTCGGGGGAGACCGTCATCCGTCCAGACTCGATGCGGGCGATGTCCAACACTTCGTTGACGAGGTCGAGCAGGTGGCGGCCTGACTTGTAGATTTGATCCACACCGCGTTCCTGGTTCGGCTGCAGGTCGTCCATTTTCAGCAATTGGGCGAAGCCGAGGATGGCATTGAGCGGCGTGCGGAATTCGTGGCTCATGCTCGAGAGGAATTCGGTCTTGGCCTGGCTGGCGCGCTCGGCGAGTTCGCGGGCGAGGCGGTCGTCTTCGGTGCGCTTGCGCTCGGTGATGTCCTGGATGATCCCAAAGAGCCTGCCGTTGTTATCGGCTTCCGCGCTTAAGGTAATTCCTTGTCCCACGACATGCTTCAGAGTTCCATCTGGAGTGATAATGCGATATTCAATGGGGATCGCCTGCTTTTCAACAGATGCCTGCTCCGTAATCCGCTGAACGCGTTCGCGGTCGTCTGGATGAATCAAGGGGAAGATATCGAGCAACATCCCAGTGCAGGCCTCTTTATCAATACCCAAAATCGAATACAGTTCATCCGACCAGCGCACTTCGTTAGTCTGGGTGTCCCATTCCCAACTGCCCACTTTGGCGATCCGCTGCGCTTCCTTGAGAGCAGCCTCGTTAATTCGGAGGGCTTGCTCCGCTTTTTTGCGATCGGTAATATCTATCAGGATGGCGAGCGCGTAGTTTTCCCCATCCATCTTGAGGGCTTCAATGGAGAGGAGGATGTCGCGTTTTTCCCCGGAACGGGTGATGATGTGCGATTCGATGTTACGCACGACGCCATGCTCTTTCAAGGCATTGATGTTTTTCTGGCGCGCCTCATCGTCTATGATGCCCAGCTCGAGGGAGGTGCGGCCAATCAATTCCTCGCGCAAATAGCCGAACATCCGGCAGGCTGTTTCATTTGCGTCCAGGAATTTGCCGTCCTGAATGCGCGTGATGGTGATGGGAGTGGGGCTGGAACGAAACGCGCTGGAAAAACGCTCTTCCGATTGGCGCAATTGTTCTTCGGCGCGTTTGCGCTCGGTGATGTCGGTGATGATGCCCGCGATTCTCAGCGGATTGCCGCTTTCATCGTAGAGCATGGATTTGCGATCCAATACCCAACGGATCGTCCCATCGGGGCGCAGGATGCGATATTCCGCGGTTGTCTGCCCTCGCTCCGGCAGGTCGGTTCCGCTCGTTTGGGCAATTGCGCGATCGTCGGGATGTATCGTTTCAAGCCAGAGCAATGGGTTCTGGCGCAGTTCGTCCGCCGGGCGGCCGTAGAGGCTTTCGAAGGCGAAAATGACGAACATGACCAGGATGGCAAACGCAAAACTGAGGTTGACGACGCGTGAGGATGGCCCGAATTTCATCATCTGTCTTCCTCCTTCCGTGAATTCGTGGAGCCTGAGCCGTCTTCGACCGGTCAAGCATCTCCCTGGTCTCGGCTTCTGTTCGAGGGATGGTTGTGGAAGCCGTTCATCCAGTTTCGCCCAGGGCATCTGCGATGACTTCGAGAAACTCCCTGACATTGATGGGCTTGGCCAGGTAGCGGCGTGCGCCCAGGGCCAGCAAGCGTTTGGTCTGCCCCGGCGTCGCATCTGCGCTGATGACTACCACGGGGATCTCCTGCGTGCGCGGCTCGGCCCGCAGATTTTCGAGCACGGTCGTACCGCTGATGTCCGGCAGATGCAAATCGAGCAAGACCAGGTTGGGCCGGTGTTCACGGGCCAACTCCAGGGCGAGCCGGCCCTGCATGGCGTTGATCAGTCTGACGCCTGGCAGCCGCGCCATGATGGCTTCCACCAGGGTGACGTTGGCCAGGTTGTCTTCGACGTAAAGCACCACCCCCTGGTGCTTACGCATTTCCTCCGTCAGATTTGCTTCGACTTCGGCCATCAGAATCTCCTGCAGCCGGTCAGTCACCAGCGGCAGCTCCAGCCAAAAAGTGCTGCCCTCCCCCACAACGCTCACCGCGCCGATGCGCCCCTTCATGGCTTCCATCAGCCCTTTGCTCAGCGCCAACCCCAGGCCGGCGCCTTCCATCCCTGAGTCTGCCAAACCCAGGCGGTCGAAGGGAACGAAGAGCCGTTCCATCTTTTCGGGCGGAATGCCAGGGCCGGTGTCGCGCACCTGCAGGCGCAGGTGACCATCGAGCGTCAGATTGACGCGCACGGCGATCTCGCCGCCCTCGCGGTTGTATTTGACGGCGTTGACCAGCAGATTGAGCAGCACCTGTCTCAGGCGCTGGCGATCGGCCAGGGCGAAAACATCGGTGGAGGAAGGAATTTCGCAAGAGAGCGAGATCTTGCGCGCCGCTGCCCGGGGACGGATCAGATCGAAGACCTCCTGGATGGCGCTTTCGATTTGCACGGCTTCGAGCGAGATGCTCATGCGTCCGGCCTCGATGCGTGCAATGTCGAGCACCTCGTTGATCAGGTCGAGCAGATGCCGGCCCGATTTGAGGATTTGCGCTACGCTGCGCGCCTGCTGCGACGGCAGCTCGTCCATCTGCAGCAGTTGGGCGAAGCCCAGGATGGCATTGAGCGGGGTGCGCAGTTCATGGCTCATGCGCGAGAGGAACTCGGATTTTGCCTGACTGGCGCGCTCGGCCACGGCATGAGCCAGGCGCAACTTGGCCTCTCGTTTGCGTCCGCTGATGTCGTTCGAAAGGATGAATATCCCTTCGGGCGCGGGCTGGATGCTCAGGTCGAACCAGCCGGTAGTCCCATCTTCATAGGTAAATTCGCTCTCGATGCGCTGCGGAATAGGCTCCACCATGCTGCGCCTCAGAACATCGAACACCTCCGTCTGTTCGATGCCGGGGTAAACCTCCATCATCGTGCGGCCAATCAGCTCATCCCTCGACTTACGGCCTTGAGCGGCAACCGCATCGTTGACGTAGAGATAGCGCCAATCGAAACCGATGATTTGACAGCCCTCCATCATGTGATCGAGGGTTTGCCGGTAGCGCTCCTCGCTTTTGCGCAGAGCCGTTTCGGCCTGCACCCGCTCGCTAACGTCGCGCGAGTTGACGACCAGGCCGCGCACCGCGGGCAGGTGCAGCAGGTTCATGCCGATGCTCTCCAGGGTGCGCCACGAGCCATCACGATGCCTGCAGCGAAATACCGCTGTGCGCACGGCGCCCGCTTCCCGCAGGCCCACCGAGACAGTCTGAACGATGGCCGGCAGGTCGTCGGGATGAAGCAGTTCGAACACGCTGCGGCCGACCAGCTCGGCCGGCGCATAGCCCAACACGCGCTCATGCGAGTAACTGGCAAAGCAATAGCAGCCGTCGGCGTCCAGGATGCTCACCAGGTCCTGGGCATTCTCGGCCAGCGCGCGGAAACGCTCCTCGCTGGCACGCAGCGCGGCATGGATCTCCTGACGCTGGCGGAAGTGCTGATCCAGGTTGGCTGCCATCCGATCGAACGCGGTTGCCAGTTGGCCCAATTCCCTGGCGCCGCCCATGCTGCCCGTTCGCGCGGTCAGGTCGCCGGCCGCCAGACGCCTGGTGGTGCGCAGCAGAGTGTTGATGGGGCGGATCAGGAAAGCTTCGGCGCCCAACCACACCACGACCAGTTCCACGAGGGTGATGAAAAGCAGAATGATCAGATTGTGCCGCAACAGGCGATCGGCCTCGGCATAGGCCACCGCGGCGGGAATGCCGACGATCACGTAAACACCGCCGTCCTGCGCCTGGCTGCCCAGCGACGTGAAGGCGTACAGGCGCCGCACCCCATCCAGGCCGGTTGACTCGAGTGTGCCCCGTTCAGGCTGCGCCAGGATGGCTTCGATGAGGGGCGCCTCGGACATGGTCTGCCCCACCCACGCTTCCGGCTCCAGGGTGCGCGCCAGGACGACGCCGCTGCTGTCAATCACCGTCAGCACGGAACCGGGGGGCAGAGTCATTTGCGTGATGAACTGGTTGAGCCAGGCCAGGTCCATGCCGGCCGCCACAATGGCCTGCACCTCGCCGGCGCTGTCGAGCGCCGGATAGGCGAAGGTAGCGAGTGGTCGCTGCGTCACGCGCCCCAGGGCATAGCCGCCGACGACGAAGGTGCGTGTGCGCAGCACTTCGAGAAACCAGGCGCGGTCGGCATAGCTGGCCGTGCCGGTGAAAGGCACCGCGCTGCACCAGGGGATGCCCGCAGGGTCTGTGACCAGCAGGTTGGCGTAGCGAGGAAATTGTGTGATCTTTTCAGCCAGGAGCGCGGAACAGGGCGCCCGCTCGCCGCGGCGCACTTCAGGGCGGCCCGCCAGGTCAGAGAGGAGCTGATAAGTGCTTTCGATGAGCAGGTCTTGGTCGGCCGCGGCAAGCCGCGCCAAGTTGAGCGCGTCGCGCTGGGCCGTGGTCGCGGAGATCTGAAGATTTTGCAGCCTGGAATAGATCGTCAATCCCAGTAAAGGGACGATGGCGCTCAGCAACAAAATAACCAGGATGCTGCGCAAACCCCCAAACAGACGGTGTATCATGGCTCAGCCTTCCGAGACAAGGTGTCCACTCGAACGAGACGATCAGCAACGATTCACCCAAATCGCCCATCATGACAGAATTATAACACAAACAGATGTCCTGGCAAAGTACCCGCTGAAAACCCTCAGCGATTGCAAACGCAACTGCATCTATTACCGTAGAGGTTGCAGAGAGCGCAGAGGAATCGCGCCCCTCGTGCCCAAAATCAAAGCGCCGTCGGTCAGTCTGCCTGATCGGCGGCGCCTCTGTGAGATGGATTGTTGGACTCTACGAAACCGGGCAAGGACTGGAGGAGTCCGGCGGCGTGGTGACGCTGGCTGAGGCGCAATCCATTGCCCAAAAGCCGCACAAGGTCAGCCTGTACCAGGTTGGCCTGCGCCCCAATAGCGATATTGACGCTGTGCTCCAACGCATCGAGGCGGTGAGCAAGGACCTGGCGGCCAGCAAGGCCAGCGAATTCGACGGCAGCGAAGCCTGGACCGGCATCATGAACGGCTACGCCTGGGGCATTGCCGCCATTGCCATTTACACCGTAATTGTCGAGGTATCCGATCTGGACGCGGCGCTGCGCTGGGGTATGACCGCTTTTGTCAACATTCAAGCCAGGTGAGGTGGCCATGGACGTGTTGATCGAGACCCGGAGCCTGGCGAAGGTCTATGGCAGCGGGGAGACGGCGGTGGTTGCGCTCGACGGCGTGAGTCTGACCGTGCTGCGCGGCGAATTCACAGCGATCATGGGGCCAAGCGGCTGCGGAAAAA
>JAYRVL010000513.1:0-4186 GCA_041918575.1 Anaerolineae bacterium
CGCCTCCTGGACGCGACGCTTTGCGCCGCAGGGCGACCTGCTCGGCCTACACTTCTTCAGCGCCAGCACCGGCTACTTCGCCGGACAGGGCGGCCTGATCTACTACACCACCAACGGCGGCCTCAGCTTCAGCACGCAGATGTCCATCGGTAACGTAGACCTGTTCGACATCGAGATGGTCAACACGCAGGAAGGGTGGGCCGTGGGCGGCTATCGCCTGGGCGGCGAGAATTACGAGGGCCGCATGTATCACACCACCAATGGCAGCGCGTGGACGCGCATCACCGACATTCCCACCACTGCCCTGATCTGGGAAGCCGACTTTGTGGACGCCAGCCACGGCTGGGCCGTGACTCACGACGGCAAGATCCTGGCCTACAGCGCCGGCCCCACCGCCACCCCCACCGTCACTCCCACCTCCACCATGTCGCCCACACCGACGCCCACGCGCACGCCCACTATTTTGCCGACCCCGACGGTCACGCCCACCGGCACACCAACGCCCCTCCCCAACTCCGGCCATATCGGCGGCGTCGTCTTTCACGACCTGGACGGCGACGGCATCCGCGATGAGGGTGAGCCAGGGCTGTCCGCGGCCATCGCGGACCTGCTGGCGCCAGAAGGCGGATTGATCGCCCAATTCACCACCGCCGCAGACGGCGCGTTCAGCTTCCGCAACGTGATGGCCGGCGCCTATCGCCTGCAGGAAACCGATCCGCCCGGCTACACCTCGCCTCCGTCGTCCAACTTCGTTGATTTCACTCTGCTGGCCGGCGCGACCTTTCTGTTCGATTTTCCCGACACGCTGATCACCCCCACGCCGACGCCAACCGCGACGCGCACCCCTACCCCCACACCGACGGCGACCGCCACCCCCACGCCCAACACAACAGGGCTTTGGGAGCAGGTGCTGGCCGGCAATGACGATGCCACGCAGCGCCTGAGCACCGGCCTGCTCGACCTGACCAATATCGTCCTGCGCCTGGGCAACTCCGCCGGAAATCACCTGGTCAGCGCCGCGCGCTTCAGCCAGGTGGACATCCCGTTCCATGTCCGCATCACCAACGCTGCGCTCTTGCTCTATCGCAGCTATCACCCTGCGGCTTTTCCCAGTGTGGCCCTCAAGATCGAAGGGGCCGCGCTCGATAATCCCTCCAACTTTGCCGTCACCCCGCCTTTGCAAATGCCGCGCACCGCAGCCAACGCGGCCTGGGCCGTCGGCAGCGCCGAGCCGCTCGATTGGGTCGCCTCGCCCGACCTGAGCAGCGTCATCCAGGAAATCGTGGATCGGCCCGGCTGGCAGGATGGGAATGCCCTGGCGCTGCTGCTGACCAGCGATCCGACCAACGCAGGGTACTTCGACGCGATGGCCTACGAAGGCAACCCAGTCTTTGCCGCCAAGCTCAGTGTGACCTACGCCGCGTGCCTGGCAGCCGACATAGACTGCAGTTGCCAGGTGGGCGTCAATGACCTGATGGCGGTAGCCGCTCATTTTGGCCTGACCAACGGCGATCCAGACTGGAACCGCCTGTACGATCTGGCGCCTGATGGCGTGATTGACGTGGCCGATGTGACGGCCGCGGCCGGCGCCTGGGGCCAATGGGGATGCCAGGAAACTCCATGACCATGCTTCCGACAGGCAAACTGCCGCCAGCCCTGCTCGATCGTCTGCTGTACCGCTTCAGCCTGCCCGATGAGCGCCTGCTGGTTGGCCCACGCCAGGGCGAGGATGCGGCTGTCATTGACTTCCGCTCCTCAGCCCTGCCGCCGGCCGGGTCCTTGCTGATCGCCAAGACCGACCCGATCACGTTTGCCACCGACGAGATCGGCTGGTATGCCGTGCATGTCAACGCCAATGACGTGGCAACCATGGGCGGTCGGCCGCGCTGGTTTCTGGCGACGCTGCTCTTGCCCGCCGGTCGAACCGACGCGGCGTTGGTGGAATCCATCTTTGCGCAGATCAACGCGGCCTGCGCAGATTTGGGCATTGCCCTGGCCGGAGGTCACACCGAAATTACCCGCGGCCTTGACCGTCCCCTTGTCTGCGGCACGCTCCTGGGCGAGGTGGCGCCGAACGAACTGGTGATGACCGCCGGCGCGCAGGTGGGTGATGCGGTGCTCTTCATCCGCCAGGCGCCCATCGAAGGCGCCGCGTTGATTGCCCGTGAGAAGGCCGACGACCTGCGCCGCCGCGGACTGGATGAGGCTTTCATTGGCCGTGCGCAGGGTTTCTTGCATGATCCCGGCATCAGTGTGGTGGCGGCCGCGCAATTCGTGTGCGCTCAGGCGCCGATTCACTCCCTGCACGATCCAACCGAGGGCGGCGTCGTGACGGGCCTGTGGGAGGTTGCTCGCGCGGCCGGCGTTGGCCTGCGGGTGGACCTGGCTCATGTGCCCCTGCTGCCTGCCGCGATAACGCTGTGCGAACTGTATGGCCTGGATCCGCTGGGCGTGATTGCCAGCGGTGGTCTGCTGGCGACCGCCGCGCCCCCGGACGCGGCCACGCTGGCCGCCGCGTGCCGCGCCGCAGGCATTCCCTTCGCTCAGATCGGAGAGGTGGTGTCGGCTGAGCAGGGCGTGCAGGAATGGCGGCCGGCGCTCGGCTGGACGCCCCTGCGCGAGTTCAGCGCCGATGAGCTGACGAGGATCTTCTGATTGAAAGTACACGGATTGACTCGGATTCACACCGATCGTTTGCATATCTGTGTTCATCCGTGTCAATCCGTGTCCCAGTAATCTGCATGGACGCGATGTCGGTCGCTTGCTTTACGCGGCGGGCGGCGGCTCGTTTTCGGCGGCGGCCCGCAGATCGTCTTCCAGATCAGTCAGAAAAGCGGGCGGCAGACCCTCAGCAGTCGTCGGCGCGACCGCCGACTCGCCGGCGGTCGCCGGCGTCAGCGGCAGTTGCACGAAGGGCGGCTGCGGGGCCGGCGGGGTCGTCGTGGTGCTGCGATAGGGCTGCGTGCCAAAGCGTGTCAGCACGATGGCGCCCAGGCCCAGCGAGGTGACGACGAACCAGAAGAGCCAGCCCAGGCACGGCGTCGCGCGCCAGAGCAGGGTAATCAGGAAGATGCCCAGGATGGCCTCCAGCAGGGGGCTGGGATTGCGCAGCTTGAACGCTTCCAGGATACGCTGACCCACCAGCCACCCCAGCGCCACCCAAGAGAAGACCCACGCCACCGCCGCCACCAGCATCAGCAGCAGCGCAATGGGCGCCAGGCAGATGGTCACGGCCAGGATGGCGGCCAGACCGAGCATGATCAGCAAGGTCAGCACACCCACGCCGAACGTGACGCCGGGCGAAGCAACGGCCGTGTTTGCCACACGTTCGGTTTGCTGCGGGAACATGACCATGGCCAGCAATCCGAGCGCGGCCAGGGCCAGGGCCAGGCCGATGGCGCCCAGCACCTGCCAGAAGTAGTTCAGCATGATGCGGAAGACCGATGGCGGCTGCGGCGCTTGAGGAATGGTGATGGTAGGCGGCTGGAAAGTATCCTGATTGCCAAAACCTTCGATCAACTGGCCCGCGATGACGGCGCCCTCGGCCTGCGTCAACGCGCCGCCAAAGGTGGCTACGTCTCCTTCCACCACGGCCGTCTCCTGTAAGGTGACGCTGCCGCCAAACACGGCCACGTCGCCATTGATGCTGCCGCCAACCGTCAGCGAGCCGCCGGCAACTGCTACATTGCCGTTGACCGCCGCGCCCTCTTCGATGAGCGCACTGCCGCCCAGTACAGCCAGGTCGCCCTCGAGCTGCTCACCGGTCGCCAGCACGTAGCTCTGGCCGACGATGACTTTGCCGCCGCCGTCCTGCGCCAGGGCCGGCGCTGCCCCGACACTCAGCAGCGCCATCAGCACACTGAGCATCACGAGTATTCTTTTCGTTGTCATAAGAAAACATCTCCTTTGAATCTGCGGGGGGCTATACGGGTGTTGAATGGACCTGACCTTGATGCTCAGCCGGGCAGAGCCGACAAACGGCCGCGCTGCCAGTTGATCAACTGCGCCCAGATGATCGCCAGGATGAGCAGGCCGCTGCCCACGCTGATGGACAGCACAGGCGTCGGGATTTGCAGCAGTCCGTTGATGAAAAGGCGCAGCGCAATCGTCAGCGGCTGGAGGGTGTGCGCCAGGCGCACGGCAAATTGAACCACAGAGCCGGCCCAAGCGGGGTGCGCGCTGACCC
>JAYRVL010000514.1:0-2826 GCA_041918575.1 Anaerolineae bacterium
AGGCCGACCTTGCGGCGGAACGCCCTTGCGCCCCGAATTCATTCGGCGGGCGCCCGTTTTCTGTGCTGGCCGGCAGCGCACTCGCCTCCGCCTGCCTGCTGCTGATTCTGTTCGAGCATCTTTCGGCGCCATTACCGCTGACCCACCTCGCCCAAGTCCCGGCTGTTTACCAGGATGTGGCAGCCACGCCCGGCGATTTCACGCTACTGGAACTGCCCCTGGGCTGGCGCAACGGCGCACGCGTCCTGGGCAAGCAAGACCCCCTCATCATGATGCAGCAGTGGTATCAGACCCTGCATCACAAACGGCTGCTCGGCGGCAACACCTCGCGCAATCCGGCCCTCAAGTTTCAATACTTCAGCCAGGCGCCGGTGCTCAGCACTCTCATTGCGCTCACCAACGCGGCCGATCAGCCCTCGCATGAACGTCTGCGCGGCCTGCTGGCCGACCCAACCGCCTGGCAGCAACTGCTGGAACACGATCGCCGCGCCGCGCCTGATGTGCTGCGTCAGTTCGACATTCGCCTCATCACGATCCACGAGGCCGCTGCGCCGTCCAATCTCATTACTTATGTCGAGTCGGTGCTGCCGGTGCGCCTGCTGACCGCGCGCGAGGGCATCCGCCTTTACGCGGTGACCGAAATGGCGGCGTCAACCGATGTGGATTTGAACGCTGCCGCGGGCACACTCTACCTGGGCGAAGGCTGGAGCGGCTGGCTGCAGCCGCCGGTTCTCGGCGAAGTCTGGCAGGGCCAGGCGCCGGATGCGGTGTGGGCCGAACGGACACAGAGCCGCCTGCTGCTGCCGCTGGCGCCGGCCGGCGACCGGTTGGCGCTGGAAATCAAAGCGGCCGGGCCGGGCCAAACCCTGCGCGTGCGCCTCAACGGGTGGCGCTCACCACCCCAGCCGCTGGCGCCCGCCTGGCAAACGGTGAGCGTAGAAATTCCGGCCCAGGCTGTGCGGCCGGGTCTGAACGATGTCATCCTGGAATTTGGCAAACTCTACCCGCTGCGGTTAGAATCTGGTCATTCCGCAGCGATTGGAACCACCGGCGTGCAGTCGCCTGTCGCCATTTTCGTGGAAAGCGCAGGCGAAGAGACCGGCGACTTTGCGCACATCTGGATCAACGGCGCGGATGCGGTGGCTACGCCGGACGAGCCGGGCTACATCGTGGCGGTCATCGAGCCGCAGCAGGGCGCGCTGGAAGCAGTGCGTCGCTTCGACACCCTGGGCGATCCGGCTGCGTCGAGCGCGCTGGCCGCTTTCATCCAGGGCCTGCCCGATGGGCGCATCGTGGCCCTGGCGGCGGCCGATGAAGCCTCGTTGGCGCTTGGCGGGGAGGCGGCGGCCAGCCTGCGTAAGATCGGCGCTGCGGGCGATCTGACCGGGCGTTTTCGCTGGGGCCACGCGCTCATTGGCGTTGCAGGCGCGGCGCCGGGCCAGGCGCTGGAGGCGCTGGGCGCCCTGCAGCCGGTTGGCGCTGTGATTGGCGGCGCCTGGCGCAGCCCGTGGGGAGCAGCGGCTGTGCGCCATGTGGCGTGGGGAGCGCCGTAGGGGGACTGCACAGCAGCTTCTCTGGCGGCATATCGTCGGGCAAGATGTTAGAAGCGCACGGATTGACACAGATGGACACGGTTGATGACTACGATCAGCGTGAATCCGTGTTGATCCGTGTCCAACTACACGAAGGAAGCGCATGGACGAATCAACGGTGCGAATGGCCCTGGTTGGCTGCGGTTACTGGGGGCCGAACTTGGCGCGCAACTTGAGCCAGATCAACGGCGGCCGCCTGGTGGTATGCGCGGATACCGACGCGCAGGCGCTGGCGCGAATGCAGCGGCAATACCCGCAAGTCGAGATGACGACAGACAGCGCCGCCGTTTTGCAGCGAGAGGACATCGGCGCCATTGTGCTGGCAACGCCTGCGCGCACCCATGCGGACCTGGCGCTGGAGGCGCTGCGGGCGGGCAAGCATGTCTTTGTGGAAAAACCGCTGGCGCTGAGTGTGATCGAAGCCGAGCGGATGGTGACCGCGGCGCGAGCCGGCAACCGCATCTTGATGGTGGGTCACGTGTTCGAATATCATCCGGCGCTGCGCCACATCAAAATGCTGCTGGACAACGGGGAGTTGGGCGATCTCTACTACCTTTACAGCACGCGGGTCAACCTGGGGCGGGTGCAGGCCGACATCAATGCGCTCTGGAGCATCGCACCGCATGACATTGCCATCATGCTGCACCTGGTGGGCGAGCTGCCCCTGAGTGTGAGCGCAACCGGCCAGGCGTTCCTCAGCGGCAGCGTGGAAGATGTGGTGTTCATCAACCTGACCTTTGCCCGCGGCGTCCTGGGGCATATTCACGTCAGTTGGCTCGATCCGAGTAAGACGAGGCAGTTGACAGTTGTGGGCAGCCGGCGCATGGTGGTGTATGACGATGTGGCGTCCGAGGGCAAGGTCAAAATTTACGACAAGGGCGTCTACCGGCGCAATGAACCGGGCTACGGCGAATTTCAGGTCAAGGTGCATTCGGGCGACATCACCATTCCGCGGTTGGACATGACGGAACCGCTGCAGTTGGAGTGCCAGCATTTTGTGGATTGTATTCGAGAGGGACGGACGCCGCTGACCGATGGCGTCAATGGACTGCGAGTAGTGCGGGTGTTGGCCGCGGCCCAGGCTTCGTTGGAGGCAGGCGGCGTGAGCGTGGTCGTGAACTGGGGCTGAAAAACAAGGGTTGAACCTGGTTCAGCGAATGTCGGGTCAGGTCGAATCGCGCCGGACGCCGATCAAAATCGGCGTCCGGCTGATATGCAGTGGTTGAAACGGCTC
>JAYRVL010000515.1:0-12132 GCA_041918575.1 Anaerolineae bacterium
ACATTGACGCCCACATTGACGCCCACATTGACGCCCACAACCACTCCAACCCTCACTCCCACCGCCACCGCAACGTGCACCCTCACCCCAACCCCATCACCCACACCCGTCACCTATTTCTTGCCCTGGATCGTACAGACGCGTTGATTCTCTGCCATGACGCACTGCGTTGTAAGATTTGACAATTATGGGCATGATGACCTACACTATTTTATGAACGATGTTGCTTTTGTGCCCCTCTACAACGCCAGCAGCCGGGAGGTGATAGATGGATATGTTGCCTGGAGGAGTTGCTACCAAATCGAGTAGCGCGAACAAATCATCGAGTACCGGACACCGTTCGGAACCGCCCAAAGACCTGTACGCTGTCGGTGAAATGCCGCCCATTGGGCATGTTCCCAAACAAATGCATGCCTGGTTGATTCGGCAAGATCGTTTTGGCGAGCCAACCAAAGCCTTCCAGGTGGAAGTGCTTGACGTGCCGGAGCCGGCCGACGATGAAGTGTTGGTTTATGTCATGGCAGCCGGCGTCAATTACAACAACGTCTGGGCGGCCCTGGGTGTTCCGGTGGATGTTATCGGTGCGCGGCAGAAAGCCGGCGAGAAGGAACCTTTCCACATCGGCGGCAGCGATGCCAGTGGCGTGGTCTACAAGGTGGGCAAGGATGTGACCAACGTCGCGGTGGGCGATGAAGTGGTCATCCATTGCGGAACCTGGGATCGCAACGACCCTATGGTCACGGCTGGCGGCGACCCCATGTTTGGGGCCAGTTTCCGTATTTGGGGCTATGAGACCAACTGGGGCAGCTTTGCCCAGTTTACCAAAGTGCAAGCGCACCAATGCCTGCCCAAACCCAAACATCTGACCTGGGAGGCGGCCGCGGCCTACATGTTGGTGGGCGCGACCGCCTATCGCATGTTGCACGCCTGGCCTCCCCACCATGTGCAGCCCAATGATGTTGTCCTGATCTGGGGCGGCGCCGGCGGCCTCGGTTCGCAGGCCATTCAAATCGTCAAGGCGGCGGGCGGCATTCCGATTGCGGTCATTTCTGACGAGAGCAAGGTGGACTTCTGCTTGAGTCTGGGCGCCAAAGGCTGCATCAATCGCAAAAACTTCAATCACTGGGGCATGCTGCCGCATTGGAAAGACACAGTCGGCTACAACACCTGGCTGAAGGGCGTGCGCGCTTTTGGCAAGGCGATTTGGGACGTGCTCGGCGAGCGGCGCAGCCCACGCATCATCTTCGAACATCCCGGAGAGACCACGGTGCCAACCTCGATGTTCGTGTGCGACACCGGCGGCATGGTGGTTATTTGCGCCGGTACCACCGGCTATAACGCCACAGTTGACCTGCGCTACGTCTGGATGCGCCAGAAGCGGATCCAGGGCTCGCATTTTGCCAACGACGAACAGGCCGCAGGCATCAACGACCTGGTGATAGCGGGCAAGGTGGACCCCTGCCTGTCGCAAACTTTTAGCTGGGATGAACTGCCGCAGGCCCATCAGTTAATGTACGAGAACCGGCATCCTCACGGTAACATGTCAATTCTGATTGGCGCCGCGAGCGCCGGACTGCTGAACACGGCCGACCAGCGCGCGGCCATGCGTGGTCTCTACGAAATCGTGCCCGAAGTTGCGGTTCCGGCTGAGGAGGCTGAAATGGAACCTGAGGATGTTTACGCCCGGCCGCGCCACGGCATTGCGGCCGGCGGCGAGTTTGTAGATCAACGCCCCGCCGGCCAAGTGATGCATGCAGGCGTCATCACCTGCCTGGAACAGACGACTGTGGATGAAGTGGCCCGCAGTATGGTCGAGCATCACATCCACGCCGTTGTGGTGGTTGACGCCCAGGGCTACGCCGCTGGCGTTGTCTCCCAAACCGACATGGTGCTGGCGCGGCAGGGCCGAACGCCAGCCGACGTGGTTCATTTGACGGCTGCCGACATCATGACGCCCGATCTCATCACCTGCACACCCGATACGCCGGTGTCAGATGTGATTACGACCCTGACCCGCCATCGCGTTCATCGCCTGGTTGTAGTGCAGGAAGAGGGTGAGCATCTGCGTCCCATCGGCGTCATCTCCATGACCGACATTATCCGCCAAATGATGGGCTATGCACCTCCCGCGACCGCTCATGATCCGGCCTGATCTATCACATACCAAAGGGGTTTTGTTATGTCCTTTTTAACTGAAGAGCACGACGCAGTACGCCAGACCGTTCGTAAGTTCACCGAGGAGAAGGTGATCCCAATTGCGGATGAGCACTACCGCGGCGCCCAAGAGATTCCGATGAGCCTCATCAAGCAGATGGCTAACCTGGGCTTTTTCGGCATGTCGTTTCCGGAGGAGTGGGGCGGCGCCGGCATGGACGCCGTGAGCATGACGCTGGTGACTGAAGAGCTGAGCCGCGGCTGGTTGGGCGTGGGCAGCGTCCTTACGCGCAACCTGATCACCGGCACCCTGCTCCTTGCGCACGGCACGCAGGAACAGAAAGAGAAATTTTTGCCCGGCATCGTGTCCGGCGACATCCTCACCGCGGCCGCCTTCACCGAGCCGAACGCCGGGTCCGACACAGCCGGTATGCAACTGCGCGCGGCGCGGGACGGCGACGAATATGTCTTCAACGGCGCCAAGACCTGGTGTACCTTTGCCAACCGCGCGCACATCCTCACCGTGCTCGCGCGTACCCATCCTGACGCCTCGCTGCGCCACAAAGGATTGAGTATCATCCTGGTGGAAAAGGAGCCGAGCGATCATTTTCAGCCGCCGCACTTGTCTGGCGAACACATCCCGACGGTGGGTTACTACGGGATGCGCTCCTACAGCCTCGGTTTCGAAGACTTCCGCGCGCCGGCTGCCAACCTGATCGGTGGGGTGGAGAACAAGGGCTTTTATCAGTTGATGGCAACCTACGAATGGGCGCGCATTCAGACGGCCGCCCGCGCCGTGGGCGTGGCGCAAGCCGCGTTCGACGCCGCACTCAAGTATTCGCAGGAGCGCCAGCAGTTCGGCCAGCCGATCAGCGAATTCCAGGTCATTCGCCACAAACTGGCCCACATGCGTACCCAGATCGAGGCCGGGCGTCAGCTCACCTACTACGCGGCGCGTATGAAGGACATGGGCCAGCGCTGTGACCTGGAAGCCGGCATGGCCAAGCTCTTTTGCGCAGACATGGTGGAACACGTCACCTCCGACGCCATGCAGGTCTTCGGCGGCTACGGCTATTCGCTTGAATACCCAGCCCATCGTTTCTGGCGCGACGGTCGCGTCTTCAAGATCTTCGAAGGCACCAGCGAGATTCAGGCCGAAGTCATCGCCAAGCGCCTGCTGTCCTGAAAGGCTTTGTTATGAGCACCACCTCTCTTTCGACTTTGGATCTGGCGCCGGTCATCGAGCGCCTGGCGACGGCCAATCAACAGTTTGCTCAGCATTACCCGGGCGATGTGACGACGCGCCAGCCGGTGCATACCGTGTACGGCGGCGCCCATCTCTTCAAGAGCGACACCGCGCTCAAACTGGGCGGAATCGGCCTGCGTAACCTGGATGCCTACGCGCCGAACTTCGTGATCTTTGCCAAAGCGTTGGGACTGCCCGGCGCCGATAGGCTGCCAGAGAGCCGCGCGGACATCGAACACCTGGCCGCCATCATCGAACGCGATCCCCAGGCCGCCAGTTTTACGCACGAACCGGCCTGGATGGCCTACACGGTCTACAAGCGCGTGCGAGCCAAGCTGCAAGCGGAACCGGTGGAAGACTACCGTGTGGACTTCGAAGACGGCTACGGCAATCGGCCCGATGAGGAAGAAGACACCCATGCCGTCAGCGTGGGTAAGGAACTGGCCGCGGGTATGACGACCGGCGCCTTGCCGCCGTTCATCGGCATTCGTGTCAAGCCGTTCACGCAGGAAAGCCACAAGCGCGGCGTGCGCACGCTCGACCTCGCCATCACCGCGCTGGCCGCAGCCAGCGGCGGCAAGGCGCCGGCCAATTTTGTCGTGACCCTGCCCAAAGTGACCATGCCAGAGCAGGTCTCCGCACTGACCGATCTGCTCGACATGCTGGAGGCCAGGAACGGTATCGCGCCCGGCGCCATCGGCATGGACTTGATGATCGAAACGCCGCAGGCCATCATCAACCACCTGGGTGAAAACACCGTCAATCACCTGGTGCGCGCCGGCCGGGGACGCGTGCGCTACTGCGCGTATGGCACTTACGACTACACCGCGCTGTGTAACATCACCGCTCATTATCAAACTCACACGCACCCCGCGGCCGATTTCGCCCGCCACGTGCTGCAGGTCAGCCTGGCCGGCGCCGGCGTCAGCATCAGCGACGGCGCCACCACAGTCATGCCGATCGGCCCGCACCGCGCCACCAAAGACAAGCCGCTGACCCCGCAGCAGGAGGCCGAGAATCTGGCCGTTGTTCATGCCGCGTGGAAGCTGCACTATGACAACATCGGGCACTCCCTGCGCCACGCCTATTACCAGGGCTGGGACCTCAACCCGGCGCAGTTGCCCGTGCGCTACGCGGCCGTCTACACCTTCTTCCTGGAGAGCCTGGAAGATGCCAGCCGGCGCCTGAATCGCTTCGTGGACGCGGCCGCGCAGGCCACCCTCAGCGGCAACATGTTCGACGATGCCGCCACGGGCCAGGGCCTGCTCAACTTCTTCTTACGCGGCATCGCCTGCGGCGCCATCACCGAGCAAGAAGCCACCGCCACCGGCATCACCCTGGAGGAGTTACACGGCCGCTCTTTTGTCAAGATCGTACAGAATCGAGCGTATAAGAAGAATACCTGATCTTCTCCAAGAGGTAAAAGCATGGATCAGTTAAGCCTTTATAAGACTCAGATTACGGCGACCGATGGCACACCGGTTCGTTTGATCTACGATCAAGAAGCCGATATGCTGGAGATCTTCTTTGCCGAAAACGAACCTGCCACCGGTATTGAATTGACCGATCACATCATTCTGCGTTTCAACAGGCAGACGCGACGAGCGGTTAGTCTTGTGCTGCTCCATTTTTCGATTCTTACAGAACATACGGAGTTCGGCCCGCGCAGCTATCCCGTGGACAAGCTGGATCAGATTCCCGAAGAGTGGAGAGAGAGCGTGGTACGGACTGTGACGTCCCCACCTGTCAATCAATTCTTGAAGTTCTCTCATTTCCAGGCGTCTCCTACGGTGCGAAGGCCCGTCACCTATGTGGAATTGCAGCCATTGATGGCAGCCGCATGACTGGCTGCACTTCAATATGCGTGGTGCGGAAATCCCTGGACTGAACTCCAGGATGCACGCTACCCCGTGATCCGCTCTGCAAAACAGGGGAGGGCCTGATGCAAGAGACTGCGCAAAATATGCTCGCTGAAGGTTTGCAGCGTTGGGAAGCCAGCGATCTGGCTGAATCCATCCGGCGGGCGCCGGAGCGGCCGGAAACTCAGACCGTCCAGCGGCTCTTCACGCCGCTGGATGCCGGCCCGCAGCCGCCGCCGCAGGCTGACCAGGAATGGTACCTGGAGCGCCTCGGCTTTCCGGGCCAGTTCCCCTTTACGCGCGGGGTGCAGCCCACCATGTACCGCAGCCGCTTCTGGACCATGCGCCAGTACGCCGGCTTTGGCGCGGCCGCCGAAGCCAACGCGCGCTTTAAGTACCTGCTGAGCCAGGGCCAGACTGGCCTCAGCGTCGCGTTCGATCTGGCGACCCAGATCGGCTATGACAGCGATGACCCGCTCGCCGCGGGTGAGGTGGGCCAGGCCGGCGTTGCCATTGATTCGCTGGCCGACATGGAAGCCATGCTGGATGGCATCCCGCTGGACAAGGTCAGCATCAGCATGACGATCAACGCGCCGGCGAGCATCCTGCTGGCGATGGTGATCGCTGCGGGTGAGAAGCGCGGCGCGCCGGCCAACAGGCTCACCGGCACGATCCAGAACGACATTCTCAAAGAATATGTCGCGCGCGGCACCTACATCTTCCCGCCTGGCCCCAGCGTGCGCCTGGCCGCGGACACCATCGCCTACTGCGCCCGCCACGTGCCGCGCTGGAACGCGATCAGCGTCAGCGGTTATCACATTCGCGACGCCGGCAGCACAGCCAGCCAGGAAATGGCCTTTGCCATCGCCAACGCCATGACCTACGCCGACGCGGTGCTGGCGCGCGGGGTCAACATTGACGAGTTTGCCGCGCGCATTTCCTGGATCTTCAACACCCAGAACAACTTCTTCGAGGAAGCGGCCAAATACCGCGCCCTGCGCCGTCTCTGGGCCAGCATCTTGCGCGATCATTACGGCGCACAGAAACCGGCCAGCATGACCCTGCGCACCCATGTGCAGACCGGCGGCGCTACGTTGACCGCGCAGCAGCCGCTCAACAACATCGCCCGCGCCGGCTTCCAGGCCCTGGCCAGCGTCCTGGGCGGCATGCAGAGCCTGGCGCTGAGCTGCTATGACGAGGCGCTGGCCCTGCCCACCGAGGAGGCGCAAGCCACCGCCCTGCGCACGCAGCAGATCATCGCGCATGAAATCGGCGTCACGGAGGTGGTTGATCCCCTGGCCGGTTCATACTACGTGGAAGCGTTGACCGACCGGCTGGAGGCGGAGGCGCGGGCGCTGATCGAAAAGATCAACGAGATGGGCGGCTCGGTGCATGCCATCGAAAGCGGTTGGATGCAGCAGGAGATTGCAGACAGCGCCTGGAAGCAGCAGCAGGCCGTGGAGAGCGGTCGCCAAATCATTGTAGGCGTCAATGCCTTTCAATCGCCGGGCGAGGAGCGTCCGGTTGGCATCTTCCGGCCTGATCCGGCGACCTACCGCGTGCAGCAGGCGCGGCTGGAGCACTTGCGCAGCCAGCGAGACAACGTGGCTGTGCAAACGGCCCTGGCCCATCTGCGTCGCGTGGCCCAGGCGCCCGAGGCCGCGGAGAGTAATCTTCTGCCGCCCATTCTGGAGGCTGTGCGCGCCTACGCCACGCTGGGCGAAATTTGCGGCGTCCTGCGCCAGGAATGGGGCGAATACACCCCGCCGACCGTGATCTAAAGCCGCCACGCCGGAACGCACGCCTCCGACTTGCCGCGCTGGCGCGCCGGAACCGCACTCATGCCACGTAGGTGCGCAGCAGGGTGGCCGGTGTGATAGCGCGCACCTCGAACGCGCCGAGCGCCGCGGGCAGCAAGGTGAAGCGCACCGCGGCCAGCGCCAGGCCGGCGACAGTCGCCTGCCCCGCCAACACGCCCCAGATTTCCAGGCTTTCCCCATCGCAGACGCCGTCGAAGCTGGCGCCCGGCGCCATGACCACGCGCTCGGTGACGAAATAGCGGTTGCGGCACAACTCCCAACGTTGAACGCCCTGGGCCTCCGCCAGCAGCTGCGGCTGCCCCACCGCCGGTTCGACGCGTCCAAAATCAATCACTTCCAGCGCCTTTTCCACATGCAGCGGCCGCGGCTTGCCATCCGCCCCGACGCGATTCCAGTCGTACACGCGATAGGTCGTGTTGGAATTCTGCTGAATCTCGGCGATGAGCAGTCCGCCCATGATCGCATGCAGCGTTCCGGCCGGCACACAGACATGATCCCCGGTTTTGACCGGCAGCACATGCAGCAGCGGCTCCAGGCGGCCTTCGCCCAGGGCCTGGCGAAAGCGCACGGCATCGGCGCCGGCCCGGACGCCCAGGATCAACCGCGCCTGCGGCTCCGCGTGCAGCACGACCCACATCTCCGTTTTGCCCAACTCGTTGCCTTCATGGGCCAGCGCGTAGTCATCATTCGGGTGAACCTGCACCGACAGCGGCGTTTGGGCATCGAGAAGTTTGACCAGGAGTGGGAACTTGCCGCGCTCATGCGCCCAGGCGCTGCGCCGGCCGATGAGGTCCAGCCCCAGGGTCTGCTGCACCGCAGTCAGCGGCTGGCCGGCCCATAGGCCCTGGTCAACGATGGTTGTGCCATCCGCGTGCGCGGCGATTTCCCAGCTTTCGGCCACAGGCCCAGCGGCCGGAAGTGTGCGCCCCAGTTTCACCAGGTTACGGCCCCCCCAGAGGTAGTCCTTCAGAACTGGAGTGAATGTCAGCGGGTGAAGATTCATGGTGGTCTTCTCGTTTGGCGCTCTGTCGTGGGTTCGCGTTGAACCAGGCGCGTTCATGCGCCGCTCACTTCTCCGCGTAACAGCTCGACCGGCTTGCCTTTGACGATCTTGAAGTGATCGAAATCGCTGGCGACGCTGGCGGCTGGGAAAATGGCGCGCGCCTCGTCGAGAACCTGCTGCGGGTGATAGCGGCGTGAGAGGTGGGTCAGGATCAGTTGTTTGACATTGGCCTCCACGGCCAGGCGCGCGGCGTCAGCGGCCGTCAAATGACCGAACTCGCGCGCCAGCGCCACTTCATCCTGACAGTAGGTTGATTCGATGACCAGGGCATCGGCCTCAGCGGCAATTTCCGCCAGGCCCGCGGTCTCGCCGGCGTCGTGCATGAACACCAGCTTGACCCCTTTGACCACCGGGCCAAGCACATCATCGGCGTGAATCACGCGACCGTCGTCCAACGTGATGCTCTGTCCGTTGACCAGGTGACGGCGCACAGGGCCGGCCGGCACGCCGAGCGCCGCGGCCTGTTCGGCCAAGAAAGGGCGTCGCGGCCGCTCTTCGAACACAAAGCCGAAACAGTCTGGCCCACGATGGCTGACCGGAAACGCGCTGACGATGAAATCGCGTGTCGTCAGAAAGGAACCATCCCTGAGCGGATTGAGCGACACGGTCATGGGCAGCCGGGTAGTGCCAAAAACCACCCGCATCAGCCCTTCGATGCGCTTGAGCGCCGAGCGGCCGCCAAAGACGTCCAGGCGGTCGAGGGTTTCCCATCGTCCCAGGGTAGAAGCAAGTCCCCCCAGACCCAGGATGTGATCCAGATGGCCGTGCGTAATCAAGATGCGATCCAGGCGCTTGAATCCCAGGCGACTGCGCAGAAGCTGACGCTGCGTGCCTTCGCCGCAGTCAATCATGAATCGGTACTCGCCATGCATCACCACCGCGGACGATAGCCCACGCTGGACCGACGGCGCCGATGCTGACGTACCCAGAAACACCACCTCGAACATGCGCAACCTTTCTTCTCTGCAAAACGTTTTCAGATTATACCACCGCGCCAACGGGCGCACAAAGCCCCGCGATTAGTCACAGCAAATCCAAATGTACCCGGAATCGAGGCTTCAGCCGGTTTGCCGTAGGGTTCTCAAGAGCCCAACAACCGGCTAAAGCCTCCATTCCAAATGTCTTCAGCGACCACATTTGGAATTCCTATGACGAGCCGCTCTCTGACGCATGCTGTGGTAGAATAGCTCTACGATAAGGGATACACGGATTTTCACAGATGAACACAGATTACCCTGCCTTTGCGCCTTGGCGTCATGGCGCTGAGACATACCGACAGCAGCGTCCAGCCCTTTACTGTCCGGGACAATGGCTCCTTGTTTGCGCTGCCATGCTGACCTTGCTGGGGCTGCTGCTGGCGTCAAGCTCGGCTGCGGCGGCTCTGCCCGGACGAGCGCCAACCGCCCTGACCGTGATGCCCACGCCCACCAAGACACCAACGCCGCTGGCCCCAACCGACTGGTTGGCCGAGGGTCTGCGCCAGCAGCGCAACGGCAACCATGCCGCGGCCCGCGCCGCGCTCACCACGTTCCTCCAGCGCGCGCCCGGCGACCCCCGGGCCGCGGAGGCGCTCTTTCACCTGGGCGAGAGTTTTCAGGCGGATGGGCTGCACGCCGAAGCCACCACCGCGTTTCAAGATTTCCTGCGCCGTGCGCCCACCCATGCCCGCCGCGCGGATGCGCAGTTTCACCTGGGACAGGCGCATCAGGCCCTGGCGCAGTGGGAAGCCAGCCGGGCCGCGTACCAGGACTATCTGAAGAATGGCTCGCCCTGGCTGGCCCACGATGTGCATCTGCGCCTGGCGGAGATCGCGGCCGCCCAGGAACAGCCCGCGGCCGCGGCGGCCGCGTACCAGGCCGCGATCAACGCCGCGCCCAGTCGCGTGCTGGCGCTGAGGGTGCGCGAGAAGTGGGCCGCGTACGCCGTCGGCCGCGCTGATTTTGCCGCCGCGCTGGCGCAGTACGAGGCGATTCTGAGCGTTGCCCAAAATACGTCGTACCAGGCGGAGATGCACGCGCTGGCCGGCGACGCCGCCTGGGCGCTGGGTCAGCGCGCCGCGGCCGAAAAGCACTGGCGTGAGGCGATCGCCCTGGCGCCAGCCACCCGAGACGCCTACCAGGCGCTCATTCGCCTGGTGGACAACGATCTGCCGGTGGATTCGTTTACCCGCGGGCAGGTGGATTTCGAAAACGGCGCGTACCAGCCGGCCATCAAGGCGCTGGAGACATTCCTGGCCGGCCAGCCCGGCGAGCGCCGCGGCGCGGCCCTGGCCCTCAGCGCACGCAGCTACCAGGGCCTGGAAAACTACCCGGCCGCGCTGGCCACCTGGGATCGCTTGCTGAATTCATACCCGGACGATGCGGCCTGGGCGAGCGCGTGGCTGGGCAAGGCCGAGACGCAGCGTTTTGCCAACAACCGCACCGGCGCCATCGCCACCCTGCGCACTTTCGCGCAGCGTTTTCCCACGCACGCGCAGGCGCCTGATGTGCTGCTTGAACTGGCCCGTCAGTTGGAGCGCAGTGAGGACTACCGCGGCGCCGCGTCCTACCAGGTTCTGCTGGCCGATTCGTTTCCGCAGCATCGGGCAGCGGCCAACGCGCTTTTGCGCGCCGGCATCAACCGCTACCGCCTAAACGAAACCAGCGCGGCCGTGACCCTCTGGCAGCGCGGGTTGAAGGATTATGCGGCCGCCGCGGAAGCGCCAACCCTGCGCCTGTGGCTGGGCAAGGGATTGCTGGCGCAGCGTAAGCGCAGTGAGGCGTTGACTGCCTGGCAAGCCGTTGTCAATCAGGCGCCGGAGAGCTACGCCGGGCAACGGGCGCGCACCCTGGCCCTGGGCGCCGGCCTGGCGCTGACGGTCGAAGCGCGTTTTCTTGGCGAAACGGGCGTGCTGAGTCAGGCCGATGATGGCAGCCGGGCCTTTGCCGAGCGCTGGTTGCGCACCTGGGCAAAAACGGGCAGTGGGGTGACGGACCTGGTCCGCCTCGATCAGCGCATCGGTCGCGATCAAGATTGGCAGCGCGGGCAGGCCTACCTGGCGCTGCGCCTGCGCGGGCCGGCGCTGGAAGCCCTGGAACTGGCGCGGACGCGCGCCTGGAACGATCCCCTGTTGGTCTATCAACTGGCCGTGGCGTTCGAGGAGATGGGCGTCTACCGCCTGAGTGTGATCAGCGCGGCGCGGGTGATCGCGCTGGCGCCCGGTAAGTCGGTCAGCGACGCGCCGATCTTCATCCAGCGCCTGGCCTACCCCCGCCATTTCGCTGACCTGGTGACGGAAGAGGCGACGCGCTTCGACGTTGACCCGCTGTTGGTCTATGCCATGATTCGCCAGGAAAGCCTGTTCGAGCCAGGCGCGGAAAGTTCGGCCGCGGCGCGCGGCCTGATGCAGGTCATTCCAAGCACCGGCCGCTGGATTGCCGGCGAGTTGGCGATGCTCGATTTTCAGGAGAGCGATCTCTACCGCCCCTGGATCAGCGTGAAGTTTGGTGTCTTCTACACGATGCGCGGCTTACGCGCGGCCAATGGCAATGTGGCGACTGCGCTGACCGGCTACAACGCCGGGCCGGGAAACGCCAAGTTCTGGCGCGACCGCAGCGGCCCGGATGAGGACCTCTTCTACGAAACCATCTCTATTGCTGAACCGCGCGCGTACCTGAGCCTGATTACCGCGCATCTGGCTCATTACACGCGGCTTTACGGTTCCCGGTAGCAGAGATTTTTTCACACCAAGGCGCCAAGACACAAAGGAGTATTCTCTGACCCCTTTGTGTTCTTCGTGTCTTGGTGTGAGATTCCTTTCTCGGCTCACACAAAGACGCCAAGACACAAAGGAGTATTCTCTGACCCCTTTGTGTTCTTCGTGTCTTGGTGTGAGATTTCTTTCTCGGCTCACACAAAGACGCCAAGACACACAGGAGTATTCTCTGACCCCCAAATTTTGCCTCTTGACAGATCGCCGCGGCCGTGGTATGCTGTAATCAGCCACAAGCT
>JAYRVL010000516.1:0-5692 GCA_041918575.1 Anaerolineae bacterium
GCAGGGGGGCGCTCCGGGCGCTATCGAGACCATTCTCACTGCCTGGCTGAGCAGTTACCAAAAAAGACATCCGATTTCTGAAAGAAATCGGATGTCTTTTCGACGCCTTCTACGGACGGCAGCTCCAATTTTGCGCCTATCCGATCACACGGATCGCCACGTCCCATCGAAGCCCGGCGTCAGGCGCGATTCCTCTGCGATCTTTGCGACCTTTGCGACCTTTGCGACCTTTGCGACCTTTGCAGTGAAAAACAGGGTTCCGCCGGAAATTGCTCTTCTACGGCGCGGGGGACACGCAGACCTCGCTCTCGCTGAAGGTTGGGTTGGCGTAGCCGAAATCGAACAGAATCTGCCACGTCTCCGGGTTGGCTTTGGCAAAGGCGGTCACAGCGGCGCAGGCAGCCGACGCATCTTGGGGTTTCTCGTATGCCTGCCACCAGAGATCGGCCACCTGGGCATACAGATTGGTTGGCTCGGCCGCCAGGAACTCGGCGACGGTGACCTTCGCCTTTTCCATCTCTCCGCTGTACGCGTAGGCCAGCGCCAGGCGATAGCGGGCAAAGCTGCGCAGTTCGTCGAGTTCGTTGTCGCGCGTGCCGCACTTCTCCAGGGCGCTGTCGTTCAGCAGGGCATCGTAGGCGATGGCCGCCTCGGCCTCTTTGCTTTCCAGCAACAGTTGATTCGCATCCAGCAGATGATGATACAGGCAGGTGGACGGATCGTACTTGAAATCGGTCAGCTTGTACGGCGCGCCCGCGAGCGATGACCAGGTCTCGTTCCAGGAACGCTGGGGCCCGGCACCCACCGAGGCGATGATGCCGCCGTGCAGCAGCAGCTCCTGGCCTGAACCATCGTTGATGTCCTTGAAGCCGACCGTGGGATAGGCCATGGTCGCGTTGCCGTCAATCCAGTTTTGGAACGAACTGCTGGCCGCGTCCCAGGAGATGATGTGAACCGTGCCGAAGCAGGTGTGCGCGCCGCACGTCGTGTCGGTCCAGGCCACGTCGGTCTTGCCATCCGCGTTGATGTCGCTGACGCCGAGCAGGGCCACATTGCCGACCGCGCCAGCCTGGTAGGCCAGCGTCTTGCTGTCGCGGCCGCTGAAGAAGATCAGCAAGTCGCCGGTTGGCACGGCCGCCGCGGAGATGGGGTCGGCGATGGCGACCGCGTAATCGTTGACCGCGTCGCCGTTGATGTCTATGACCGTCACGCCGCCATAGGTGCTGGTCACTGCGCCGCACGACTGCAGCCAGCTCAACAACTGGGCTGCGTTGGCGTTGAGCGCCTCCTGGATGCCGGTGGTGTAATCAGCAAACTGGGTGGGGCAAGCAGGCATGCCCGTGACAGGCGCCGGCGTTGCCGTCGCGGCGCCGACGCCAGGCGTGGAAGCGCTCGCACCCGGAATGACCATGCGATCGCCGATGAACAGCACCTTGCCGCGGCGCTGCAATTTGGGGTTGGCGTTCCACAGCGTGGCAAAGGGCACACCGGTGCGCGCCGCGATGCCGTACCAAGTGTCGCCCGGGCGCACGATGTAGATGCTGCCGGTTGCCGGCGCAGTGGTGGGCTGCGGGGTGACGCTGGTTGCCGGGCCGCTGCTGCCTCCGCCCGGAATACACAGACGATCGGTGAGCCAGAGCTGGTTGTTGCGCCGGACGTAGCGGGAGTTGACGGCCTTGAGCGCGGCCACGCTGACGCCGTAGCGCTGCGCCACGCTGCTCCAGCCATCGCCAGCCCGCGGCGTTACAATCTGGCTGCACTGACCGCCGTTGGATGGGGTGGATGCGGCCGCGCTCGCGGCGCTGAGCGCCAGGGTCAGCAAGGCGGCGCACACAACGACTGCGATGAAAGTTCGACGACGAAGTTGACCGGCCATTTCTTTTCCTCCGAAAATCAAGCCACTGAGTTTTTTGTGCCCGAGCACGATAGGTGCAGCTATTATACACCACGATGGGCAAATACCAGAATCAAGCCCGCGTTTGGCTCTTGTCGCTGCATCGGGTTATAATGACCCCATGAGCGATCGAATTGTCCCTGCCCGCGCCCTGGAACAAGGCGCCGTTGTCATCAGGCCCCAGGCAGCCCTGGCGCAGTTGGCTGTTGTGCTGTTGGCCGCCGGCCTCGTCTGGCGCTTTGCCGTCGGTTCGATTCCCGTCACCGTGCAGGTGGATGGCTACGCCGACCGCGCCTTCACCCATCAGCGCACCGTGGCGGACCTGTTGGTCGAACTGAACCTCTCTCTGGCGCCGGAGGACCGCATCACCCCTGGCCCGGATCAGGCGCTGACGCCTGGCCTGCAGGTTCAGGTGACGCGGGCGCGGCCGCTGCTGGTGGTTGCGGACGGCCGTGAAATCCTGGTGCGCACGCACAGCCCGCGGGTTGGTGACATCTGGCCGGCTGCGGGCATCGTTCCTGGGCAGATGGACGAGCGTTTTCTCGATGAGGTTCCCGTGACCGATCAAACCGCGCTGCCGGCCGCCGTAGTTGAAGCCCGCGCCGCCCCGCGCTACCGGGCCGGGCGACCGTGGGTGGGCAAGCAACCGGCGCCGCTCACGCTCACGCTGCGCCGCGCGGCGCCGCTGACGGTGCTCGACGATGGCGTTCCCTTGACTTTCATGACCACCGCGGCCACCATTGGCGAAGCCCTGCGTCGGGAGCAATTCCTGCTCTACCTGGGCGACATCGTTCAGCCGGGCCTGGGCAGTCCGGTGCGCGCCAATGGCCGGGTGTTCATCCAGCGTTCGACGCCCGTGGCGATCTTTGCCGATGGCGAGACCCTCAAGACGCGCACCCGCCAGCACACGGTGGGCGATGTCCTGGCCGAACAGGGGATCGTGGCGGCCGGCCTGGACCAGGTGGAACCGGCGCTGACGACTCTCCTGGTTCCCAATCTCGCCATTCGGGTTACGCGGGTGGCCGAAGTTCTGGAAATCGAGCAGCAGGTGGTACCGTTCACCTCCATTTGGGTGGGCGATGACGCGCTGGAGATTGACCGCACGCGGGTCAGTGTGGCCGGTCAGGATGGCATTCAGCGCCAGCGCTTCCGCGTGCGCTACGAGGACAATCAACAGGTGGCGCGCACGTTGGAGGAGAATTGGGTGGCGCAGCAGCCGATCACACGGGTTCTGGCCTATGGGCGTTCGATCACTCCCCAAACGCTGGAAACGCCAGAGGGAACCATCACCTACTGGCGCAAGCTGCGTGCGTACACCACCTCTTACACCGCGTCCGGCGCGGGCGTGCCGCGCAGCAGCCCTTCCTACGGCCGCACTCGCATCGGTCTGCCGCTCAGCACCGGCATCGTGGCGGTTGACCCCACCGTCATTCCGCTGCGCTCATGGCTGTACGTCCCCGGCTATGGCAAGGGCCTGGCCGGCGACACCGGCGGCGGAGTCAAGGGCAAGTTCGTTGACCTCGGCTATTCCGAGGGCGAGTATCGCTCGTGGCACTGGTGGAGCGATGTTTACCTGTTGTGGCCGCCCCCACCCACGTACCAGATTCGCTGGGTGCTGCCCGATTGGCCCCGCTATCCCGATCGGCGCCGTTGATCTATCGTTTTGTGTGAGGATAAGCGCATGTTACATCCACGTTTATTTTTCGATCTCTCTGCGTTTGCTCATGCCGCCCTGTTCGACAACCTGGAGTATGTCTGGCAGGCGCTGCCCACCATCGGCGCGTACGCGCGGGCGCAGTTGGCCGCGGCCTACCGCCCCGCACTGCTCGGCACGGTGGCAGACGGCGCCTACCTGGTCCATCCTGAGTTGATCTACCTGGGCGAAGGGAGCGTCATCGAGCCGGGCGCGTTTGTGGCCGGGCCATGCATCATCGGCCGGCATTGTGAGATTCGCCACGGCGCGTACGTGCGCGGCGATGTCATTCTTGGCGATGATAGCATCATCGGCCATGCCAGCGAGGTCAAGAATGCGGTCCTTCTGAACGGCGCGCATGCGCCGCACTTTGCCTATGTGGGTGATTCGATCCTGGGCAACCGCGTCAACCTGGGCGCGGGCGCCAAGCTGAGCAATCTGGCATTGACCAGTCAGAAGGACCCTGTGACCTACAAGCGCAACACCATTCGCGTGGAGGTGAACGGTCAAGTGGTGGATACCGGCCTGACGAAGATGGGCGCGATCATGGGCGATGACAGCCAGACCGGCTGCAATTCGGTACTCAACCCCGGCTGCATCGTCGGCCCGCGCACGCTCATCTACGCCAATGTCAGCCTGCGCAAGGGCTATTATCCGGCCGACACCATTATCAAACTGGAGCAAGGGATCAGCATGCTGCCGCGAATGTAGAGCCGTGGCGTGCTATCTCTGAGGGCGCTGAGGAGGAACGATCATGTGCGGACGTTTTACCCTTTTTGCTTCGCCTGAAACGATTCAGACTGAGTTCGACCTGGCCGAGCCGCCGGCAAACTTGGCCCCGCGTTACAACATTGCCCCGACGCAGCCGGTGGCCGTCATTGCCAACCACGCGGCGGCGCGCCGGGTTGAGCTTTTTCAGTGGGGCCTGATTCCCTCCTGGGCCAAAGACCCCAGCATCGGCAGCCGCATGATCAACGCACGGGCCGAGACCCTGGCCGAGAAGCCGTCGTTTCGTACCGCCCTGCGCAAGCGGCGCTGCCTGATCCTGGCCGATGGCTTCTACGAATGGCGTAAGGACAACTGCAGCAAGACGCCCTTCTTCATTCATCTCGCCTCGCGGCGGCCCTTCGCCCTGGCCGGCCTGTGGGAGGTCTGGCAGACCCCGGACGGCTCCGCGCTGCCCACCTGCACCATCATCACCACCGGGCCAAACAGCCTGCTTGCGTCCTTGCACGACCGCATGCCGGTCATCCTGCCGCCCGCCGCGTACACCGCCTGGCTCGATCCGGCGCCGTTGGCCCCGACCGATTTGGCCCCGCTGCTGGTTTCTTATCCGGCCGGCGAAATGGCGCTCTACCCGGTGTCGCGCACGGTCAACGCGCCGGCCAACGATGGCCCGGCCTGCATTGCCCCAGCCTGATTTGCTTGCGCTTTTCGTGAACAAGTTCTATAATTCAACCAGGCTGCGTGAGCATTGTCCGTTCCCATAGTGCTCGCAAGCAGCGCGAATCAACATTCCTGTTGGCTGCGGCGCCCGGCCGAAGATTGACTCCCGCTCAGCGCCGGAACCCGGTAACAGGCAGTGGGAACGAATGAGATACGAGGAATGAGATAAGAGGAAGGAGGCAGGTGTTCATGGCTGACAACAGCAGTCTGCGCGGGCAGTTTGGCTCGCATGAGAAATCGTCAGCGCAAGAGGGCGAGGATTCCGGCGGTCTCGGAGGCGCGTTTGGCTCGCGCAGCGAGGATGATGTTCAACCGCAGCGGCCCGTGGCCGCACCCGCAGCCCGGCCGGCGGTCGAACCGCCGCTGAGGACGCAAGCTCCGGCCGAAGATGAAGGCCCCAAGAAGCGCTACTACACGCCTTCGGAAGTGATGGCCAAGAAGGGATGCATTGGCTGCGGCGGAATGGCGCTCGCCCTTCCCCTGCTGCTGACGGTGGCGGGCCTGGTGGCCTGGCTGCGCTAAGCCTGTTTTCGACACCCCAATGGGTAGTAGGTCATCAGGCACTTGCCACAAGCCGTCGCGTAGAACGTTTGAGCGAAAACAGGACTGTTCCTACAGGTTGTGTGCGATTTGCCAATGACCACAAGCTGTTGTATGGA
>JAYRVL010000517.1:0-2848 GCA_041918575.1 Anaerolineae bacterium
TCTGCAGCGGGCGGCGATCGTTGCGCAGCCAGAGGGACAGCCGCCGGTGATTGGCCCTGGGGGGCTGCCGGTGGTGCAGATGCAGACCGAGGTGGTGCAGGCGCTGCTCAAACTGGCAGTTCTGCTGCCCGGCACGCAGTCCTTTGTTTTCGATACGCAGAATGGCCTGAATTTGCAGACTGCGGATGGCGTCAGCGTCATCTTTGGCATGAAGGGAGACCTGGCCCAGAAGGTGGCGGTGCTGCAGGCCATTCAGGCTGAATGGAAGGCGATGGGACGCACACCGGCGCAGATTGATCTGCGTGTGCCGGAGCGGCCTTACGTGCGCTAGTGTCTAACTCTCACACAAAGACACGAAGGGATCGAAGAATACTGCTTGGCGCCTTTGTGTGAGCCGAGACAGGACTCTCACACGAAGACACAAAGACACGAAGGGATCGAAGAATACTGCTTGGCGCCTTGGCGCCTTTGTGTGAGCCAGTTGGTTCTGGCTTGTTGGGGTCGAGAACTTGTGAAGGAGCGGGGTTGAGTAATCTGATTGCCGGCATTGATGTCGGCGCCACCAAGATCTGTGTGTTGGTTGGCGAACTGACCAGCGATGATGCCATTCACATCGTCGCCATGGGGCAGGCGCCCTCACGCGGGCTGCGCCGTGGGGTGGTGGTCAACATCGGTGAGGCCACGGCCGTCATCGGTCAGGCGGTGGAGCAGGCCGAGACTGCCGCAGGGCAGGCGATTGGCAGCGCGTATGTCAGCGTGGCGGGCAGTCACATCGCCTCGCTCAGCAGTCGGGGCGCCACACCGGTCAGCCGGGGGCAGCGCGGCATTGGCCAGGACGATATCAGCCGCGCGCTGGAAGCTGCGCGCGCGGCGCCCATTCCCCATAATCGCGAGATCATTCACACCCTGGCTCGCTCCTGGACGGTGGATGATCAGCAGGGGATTCGTGATCCCATTGGGATGCATGGTTTCCGGTTGGAGGTTGATGCGCACCTGATTACCGGCGCGGCTTCGGCCATCGCCAACCTGGTTAGCTGCGTGACCGCGCACGACATCGAGGTGGAAGAACTGGTGTTGGGGTCGTTGGCGGCCGGCGAAGCGGTGCTGACGTCTGCGGAACGCGACATGGGCGTGGTGGTGGCTGATATGGGCGGCGGCACGACCGATGTGGCGCTTTTTCTGGAGAATGCGCTCTATCATGCCGTTGTCGTGGATGTGGGCGGCAACAACCTTACCCAGGATGTGGCGGTGATGCTGCACGCGCCGTTCAAGGTGGCCGAGGCGCTGAAGGTGCGTTATGGTCATCTGCTGCCGGCGTCCCTGGCGCCTGACGACATGGTGCAGGTCAGTCCTTTTGGCGACCAGGGCCAAACCAGTGTGCCGCGCGCGTTTCTGGCCGAGGTGTTGGAGGCGAGAGCCGAGGAGATTTTGGAGTCGCTGCTGCGCGAGGTGAAGCGCAGCGGGTATGATGGACTGCTGCCGGCCGGCTTGGTGCTGACCGGAGGCACGGCGCTTTTGCCCGGCTGGGCAGAGATCAGCCGCCAGTATTTGCAGCTGCCGGTGCGCATCGGCGTACCGCGCAGCAACATCAGTGGCCTGCGTGAGGAGTTGCGCAATCCCATGTATGCCACCAGTGTCGGGCTGCTCCTGTGGGGGGCAGGCCAGCATGGCGGCAGTCGCCCGCGCACCGCGGCGATGCCCTGGCTGGAACGGGTCATCCATTGGCTGCGCAATTTGATCCCGGGTTAGACTTTCGAGTCACATTTTTTGTCGAGAAGTAAGCGTTCGGCGCCACGAAGGGCATGAGTTGATCAGAAGACAGGCCTTTCATTCGTGAAGACTCGTGAATTTCGCGGCCAGAACCATCTGTCGGTTAGTTGCATGTAGCAAGGAGGCAATTCGATGTCCGCATCAGTCGCACGTAAATCACAGCAGCAGGGGTATGTTGAGAATGTGGCCCAGATCAAGGTTCTGGGCGTTGGCGGCGGTGGTTCCAATGCCGTCAATCGGATGATAGACGCCGGTATTCAAGGGGTTGAGTTTATTGCGATCAACACGGATGCCCAGGCGCTCATGTTGTCACAGGCGCCGCAGCGTTTGCGCATCGGCGACAAACTCACCAAGGGCCTCGGTTCGGGTGGAAGCCCTGAAATCGGCATGAAGGCCGCGGAGGAGTCGTCTGAGGACCTGCAGTCGCTCATCAAGGGGGCGGACATGGTGTTCATCACGGCCGGCATTGGCGGCGGCACGGGCACTGGCGCCGCGCCGGTCATCGCCCGCGTGGCCCGTGAGATGGGTTCGCTGACGATCGGTGTGATCACCAAGCCGTTCTCGTTCGAAGGCTCGCGGCGGATGCGCGCGGCCGAGGAGGGCATTGCCCGCTTGAAGGAGCAGGTGGACACCCTGATCGTCATCCCCAATGATCGGCTTCTGCAGGTTGTGGACAAGAAGGCTTCCATCGAAACTGCGTTCCGGACGGCTGATGATGTCCTGCGCCAGGGCATCCAGGGCATCTCTGAGTTGATTACCGTACCCGGTTTGATCAACCTGGACTTCGCGGATGTGCGCGCGATCATGACCGAGGGCGGCTCGGCGTTGATGGCGATTGGCCGGGCCAAGGGCGAGAATCGCGCCAAAGAGGCGGCCGAGCAGGCCATTCACAGCGCGCTGCTCGACGTTTCCATTGACGGCGCCCAGGGCATTCTGTTCAATGTGACCGGCGGCTCGGACCTGACGCTTTTCGAGGTCAACGAGGCGGCCGAGATCATGCGCGCCGGCGTGCATCCAGAGGCGAACATCATCTTCGGCGCGGTGATTGACCCGACGATGAGCGATGAAATTCGCATCA